>NZ_JBQZFV010000005.1:0-245866 GCF_052691735.1 Serratia sp. NA_13 | reverse complement strand
TTTAGGTTGCTGACAAAGCAGGAAAAAGCGTGGTTTTTCCTGCTTTGTGGTGAGCAGCCGAAAATCAATAAATTGATTTTCCTGATTTTTATTTATCGGCCTCTACTCGCTCTGGGCAGGTATGAGGTTTGTCATCAGTCTGAACCCCGCAGCGCGGGGTTTTTTATTGGCATGTCGCTTACATGAAGACCATGTAAACCACGGCGGCAACGATAAAACGATAGATGGCGAACGGCACAAACGAGATGCGCTTGATCACCGTCAGGAAGGTTTTTATCGCGATAAGCGCTACGACGAAGGCAGTGACAAAACCGACCGCAAACATCGGTAAATCACCCATCGTCAGGAAGTGCAGACTCTTGTACAAATCCAGCGCACTGGCACCAATCATCATCGGTACCGCCAGAATGAAAGAGAACTCTGCCGCCGCGTAACGATTCACGCCCACCAGCATACCGCCGGCAATGGTGGAACCTGAGCGGGAGAAGCCCGGCCACAGCGCCAGACACTGGAAGCAACCAATCATAAACGCCTGGCGGTAGGTGATGTCATCGAGCCCTTCTGCACTCGGTTTTTTCGGCTTCAGCCATTCCGCCGCCAGCAACAGGAAACCGCCGACCACCAACGCATACATCACGTTTTTCGGTGCGAACAACGATTTGATGAAATCATGGAACAACAGCCCAAGCACTACTGCGGGGATCATCGCCAGCAGAATATGGCCCAGTTTCAAATGACCCGACGTTTTGCCTTCATGCTCAACCGGCTTACCGCCGAAATGAATGCCGATCAGCCCGAACAGACGGCGCCAGAACATCACCACCACCGCCAGAATCGACCCCAGCTGGATGATCACCTCAAAAGTTTTGGCCTTTTCGCCAGTGAAGCCCAGCCACTCGCCGACAATAATCATGTGCCCGGTTGAAGACACCGGTAAAAATTCAGTTAACCCTTCGACCACCCCAAGAACAAACGCAATAAACAGTGAATGCATGTCCGCCATGTGCTTCGATCACCCCATAAATTTACGGCTATAAACATAAAAAAGCGGCAGTGTTCAATACATTGCCGCTAAAACAATTCTCAGGTTCAGACCAGGTTAACGGTCTTAAGTTGCACAGATATGACAGAACCTCACACAGGCCGGGAGCCACGTTCAATGATCACCCCAACCCGGCTGGCATGTGCAACAGCGCCCGGTTTGCTGACCTTAATACGGACCCATGGGGAATTGAAGCGCTGGAGTAATATTTCAGATATTTCCTCAGCAACCCGTTCCACCAACGCAAAGCAATTGGGCTCCACGTGCTGGATGATGGCTTCACTGATATCGGCGTAGCTAAGGCAGTCATTCACATCGTCACTGGCGGCCGCCTGGCGGTTGTCCCAGCCCATTTCGATATCGAACACCAGCTTCTGGCGAATGTTTTGTTCCCAGTCATAAACGCCAATGGTAGTAATTACGGTAAGCTCTTCTATAAATACGATATCCATCACGTCATTCTCTGTTTTTGGCCTTGCCGGATACCACTTCCAGCGGAATATGAGTATTATCCATATATGTTGCGAGTAAAACGACCCTTATTAAACGGAACCGCGTTATGAGTGCTACCGCGCTTGGCATGATTATCTTCGCGTATCTGTGTGGCTCAGTTTCCAGTGCGATCCTGGTTTGCCGGATCGCCAGGCTGCCCGATCCGCGTGAAAATGGCTCAGGGAATCCAGGAGCGACCAACGTCCTGCGTATCGGCGGGCGCGTAGCTGCGGCGGCGGTGCTGGTATTCGATATTCTCAAAGGGATGTTGCCGGTCTGGCTGGCATACAAACTTGATGTCCCGCCGCTGTATCTGGGCCTGACGGCGATCGCCGCCTGTCTGGGACATATTTACCCGGTGTTCTTCCACTTCCGTGGCGGCAAGGGCGTGGCAACCGCGTTTGGTGCCATAGCGCCGATCGGCTGGGATCTTACCGGCCTGATGACCGGTACCTGGCTGCTGACCGTGCTACTCAGCGGTTATTCTTCGCTGGGTGCGATTATCAGCGCGCTGATTGCTCCGTTCTATGTCTGGTGGTTCAAACCGCAATTCACCTTCCCGGTAGCGATGCTGTCGTGTTTGATTCTGATGCGGCACCACGACAATATTCAACGCCTGTGGCGTGGCCAGGAAGGGAAAATCTGGGGTGTCTTCCGCAAGAAGAAAACCGACGCGGCAGAACAGGAAGAGAAGAAAGAAGAGTAATTAAAAAGGCCGGAGATCTCCGGCCTTTCGACTATTTATACTGCAGGCAATTCAGCCAGTGGCCAACGCGGTCGCACCGAAACGCTCAGTTCCGGATTGGCACCGCTCTGCAACCGCACCAGACCCGCATAAGCAATCATGGCACCGTTATCCGTGCAAAATTCCGGGCGGGCATAAAACACCTCACCGCCGCGTTTGTGCAGCATTTCCGCCATTTTAGTGCGTAGCGTGCGGTTGGCACTGACGCCGCCGGCCATAACCAGTCGTTTGAAACCGGTTTGTTCCAGCGCACGTTTGCATTTGATCGCCAACGTATCTACCACCGCATCTTCAAACGCCCGGGCAATGTCCGCACGAGTTTGATCGTCATTACCGTTGGAACGGATGGTGTTGGCGGCAAAGGTCTTCAAGCCGGAGAAGCTGAAATCCAGCCCCGGCCGATCGGTCATTGGCCGTGGGAAGGTGAAACGGCCTGCGGTACCCTGCTGCGCCATTTTCGACAGCATTGGTCCGCCGGGATAGTCCAGCCCCAACAGCTTGGCCGTTTTGTCGAAGGCTTCACCCGCCGCATCGTCGACCGATTCGCCCAGCAGTTCGTATTGACCAATGCCGGTCACGCTTATCAACTGGGTATGGCCGCCGGAAACCAGCAGCGCGACAAACGGGAACGCCGGTGGATTGTCTTCCAGCATTGGTGCCAGCAGGTGGCCTTCCATGTGATGTACCGGTACTGCCGGTACGCCCCAGGCAAACGCCAGCGCACGACCAATGGTCGCGCCAACCAGCAGTGCACCCACCAGGCCTGGCCCGGCGGTGTAGGCAACGCCGTCGATATCTGCCGCGGTCAGGTTCGCTTCCTTCAATGCCGCCTGAATCAAGGGCACGGTTTTGCGCACGTGATCGCGGGAGGCCAGCTCCGGCACCACGCCGCCGTAGTCGGCATGCAGTTTCACCTGACTGTACAATTGGTTGGCTAATAAACCGGCCTGATCGTCATACACTGCAATTCCGGTTTCATCGCAGGAGGTTTCTATGCCCAGTACTCGCATTACATTTCCCATCATTCACGTGCGGCCGCCAGTTTAGCACAATCGAGTCTGTTTACCGCCAGCGTGGCGCACGCTTCTCACCATTATTGGGCTATGTTGATGATTACAGCCACAAATGCCGATTTGATTAAAAACGAGCATTTTTTTCTGATTAGTCTATAATCAGCGCCCGATGCAAAATTGCGCATGTTTTACCAGGGTGGCCGCAGGTTTCAATTTGCTGTGGTGCTTTACAAAGCAGCATCCGTTGAAGTAAAATTCCGCACCATTTTGAAATTGCTGGCGCTTGGCCAGCAGCAAACCGAATTTTATTGAGGTGAGAGGCACATGCCTGTAATTAAAGTACGTGAAAACGAGCCATTTGACGTTGCTCTGCGTCGTTTCAAACGCTCTTGCGAGAAAGCAGGCGTTCTGGCTGAAGTTCGTCGTCGTGAGTTCTATGAAAAACCGACTACCGAACGTAAGCGCGCTAAAGCTTCTGCTGTGAAACGTCACGCGAAGAAACTGGCTCGCGAAAACGCACGCCGCACTCGTCTGTATTAATTCTTCGGGGGCAACCCCGCCGCGTGAATTTCTGATTTTAAAAGTCGCGCAGACCGAGTAGTTGCATACGAAGGCCGTGCTTTCCGAAAGGAATGCGCGGCTTGTTCTCGTTTATAGGCTAGTAAAGTAAGGGCTTATGGCTGGACGAATTCCGCGTGTATTTATCAATGACTTGCTGGCTCGCACCGACATCGTCGATCTGATCGATGCCCGGGTAAAGCTCAAGAAGCAAGGCAAGAACTATCACGCGTGCTGTCCGTTCCACCACGAAAAAACGCCTTCATTTACGGTTAATGGCGAAAAGCAGTTTTACCACTGCTTTGGTTGTGGTGCGCACGGTAACGCCGTCGACTTTCTGATGAATTACGACCGACTTGAGTTTGTCGAAACCATCGAAGAGCTGGCAACCATGCACGGACTGGAAGTGCCTTACGAGGCAGGTTCCGGACCGACCCAGATCGAACGTCACCAGCGCCAAAGCTTGTATCAACTGATGGAACAGCTCAGTTCGTTCTATCAACAGTCACTGCATCAACCTTCCGGTGCGCCGGCGCGTAATTATCTGCAACAGCGCGGGTTGAGTGACGATGTTATCCGCCATTTTGCCATCGGCTTTGCACCTGCCGGTTGGGATAATGCCTTAAAGCGTTTTGGTCGCGACGCCGACAGCCGCAGTGCATTGAACGATGCCGGCATGCTGGTGACTAACGATCAAGGACGCTCGTACGATCGTTTCCGTGAACGCGTAATGTTCCCTATTCGCGACAAACGTGGGCGAGTGATCGCCTTTGGCGGGCGCGTATTGGGTGACGGCATGCCGAAATACCTGAACTCGCCGGAAACCGAAGTATTCCACAAGGGTCGTCAACTGTACGGCCTGTATGAAGCGCAGCAGAACCACCCTACCCCGCAGCGTTTGCTGGTAGTGGAAGGTTATATGGACGTGGTGGCGTTGGCGCAATACGGCATTGATTATGCCGTCGCCTCGCTCGGAACCTCAACGACGGCGGAACATATTCAGCTGCTGTTCCGCGCCACCGACAACGTGGTCTGTTGCTATGACGGTGACCGGGCCGGTCGTGAAGCGGCCTGGCGCGCACTGGAAACCGCGCTGCCCTATCTAAATGACGGGCGTCAGCTGCGGTTTATGTTTTTGCCTGATGGCGAAGATCCGGACACATTGGTACGCAAAGAAGGCAAAGAGGCCTTCGAACAACGGATGGAGCTGGCGCAGCCGCTTTCCACTTTCCTGTTCGAAACCTTGATGCCACAGGTTGATCTGAGCAGTCCGGACGGCCGCGCCAAACTGAGCACGCTGGCACTGCCGCTGATTACTCAGGTACCGGGCGAAACGTTGCGCTTGTACCTGCGTCAACAGCTCGGCAGCAAGCTTGGCCTGCTCGATGACAGCCAGCTAGACAAGCTGATGCCCAAACAGGCTGAAAATGCGAATACCTATCAGGCGCCCCAGCTAAAACGCACAACCATGCGTATACTAATAGGGTTACTGGTACAAAATCCGCAGTTGGCTACACTTATCCCTTCACTCGAGGGATTGGAGCAGACCAAACAGGCCGGTTTACCGCTGTTTGTCGAGTTGGTGCAGACCTGTTTAGCTCAGCCAGGCCTGACTACCGGCCAGTTGTTGGAGCAGTATCGCGACAACAAATTGAGCCAGCAACTTGAAACCTTGGCGACATGGAACCATATGATCGTTGAGGAAAGGGTCGAACAGACCTTTTTGGACACCTTGGCCAGCCTATATGACTCGGTACTGGAGCAACGGTTGGAGACATTGATCGCGCAGGCCAGAACACATGGCCTCAGCCCGGAAGAACGCGAAGAAGTCCGTTCTCTTAACCAAGTGCTAGCGAAGAAAAACTGAATACCTAAACGGCTTAAGTGCCGATAAATGCGAGGGCAGAGCCCTGCAATATGCCGCCACAGTGGGCCGCGGCAACAACAAAAACGCCCCAAATGCTATTGTTGGCGGTTTCGCCGACCGACACCAACCCCAATACTCTGAAGTGTGGATACCGTCTTATGGAGCAAAACCCGCAGTCACAGCTAAAGCTACTTGTCACCCGTGGTAAGGAGCAAGGCTATCTGACCTATGCTGAGGTCAATGACCATCTGCCGGAAGATATCGTCGACTCCGACCAGATCGAAGACATCATCCAGATGATTAACGACATGGGCATCCAGGTGCTGGAAGAAGCACCGGACGCCGATGACCTGATGCTGGCCGAGAACACCACCGACACCGATGATGATGCGGCTGAAGCGGCTGCTCAAGTGTTGTCCAGCGTTGAGTCTGAAATTGGCCGTACCACCGACCCGGTACGCATGTACATGCGTGAAATGGGGACCGTTGAACTGCTGACGCGCGAAGGCGAAATCGACATCGCCAAACGCATTGAAGACGGCATCAACCAGGTTCAGTGCTCAGTTGCCGAGTACCCGGAAGCCATTACCTATTTACTGGAGCAGTACGATCGCGTCGAAGCTGGCGAAGCTCGCCTGTCCGATCTGATCACCGGCTTCGTCGATCCTAATGCGGAAGAAGACATCGCACCTACCGCAACGCACGTCGGTTCTGAGCTGTCGACCGAAGAGCAGAAAGATGACGAAGAAGAAGACGACGAAGACGAAGAAGAAGATGACAACAGCATCGATCCAGAGCTGGCTCGTCAGAAATTCGCCGATCTGCGCGATCAGTATGAAGCGACTCGTGTCGTCATCAAAAAGAACGGCCGCAGCCACGCCAGCGCAGCAGAAGAAATTCTGAAGCTGTCTGAAGTGTTCAAGCAGTTCCGCCTGGTGCCAAAACAGTTCGACTTCCTAGTCAACAGCATGCGCATCATGATGGATCGCGTTCGTACTCAAGAACGTATCATCATGAAGCTGTGCGTTGAACAGTGCAAAATGCCGAAGAAAAACTTCGTTACTCTGTTCTCCAGCAACGAAACCAGCGATACCTGGTTCGCAGCAGCGCTGGCAATGGCCAAGCCATGGTCAGAAAAGCTGAAAGACGTCGCGGATGACGTGCAGCGCAGCCTGCAGAAACTGCGTCAGATCGAAGAAGAGACCGGCCTGACCATCGAGCAGGTTAAGGACATCAACCGTCGCATGTCTATCGGTGAAGCGAAAGCCCGCCGTGCGAAGAAAGAGATGGTTGAAGCCAACTTGCGTCTGGTTATTTCTATCGCCAAGAAATACACCAACCGCGGTCTGCAGTTCCTGGATTTGATCCAGGAAGGCAACATCGGCTTGATGAAAGCGGTAGACAAGTTTGAATACCGTCGTGGTTATAAGTTCTCGACTTACGCCACCTGGTGGATCCGTCAGGCTATCACCCGCTCTATCGCCGACCAGGCGCGTACCATCCGTATTCCGGTGCATATGATTGAGACCATCAACAAACTCAACCGTATTTCGCGCCAGATGCTGCAAGAGATGGGCCGCGAACCGACGCCGGAAGAGCTGGCTGAACGCATGCTGATGCCGGAAGACAAAATCCGCAAAGTGCTGAAGATCGCCAAAGAGCCGATCTCCATGGAGACGCCGATCGGTGATGATGAAGATTCACATCTGGGCGATTTCATCGAGGATACCACCCTCGAGCTGCCGCTGGATTCTGCTACCTCAGAGAGCCTGCGCTCTGCTACGCACGACGTCCTGGCTGGCCTGACCGCACGTGAAGCGAAAGTACTGCGTATGCGTTTCGGTATCGATATGAACACCGACCACACGCTGGAAGAAGTGGGCAAACAGTTCGACGTTACCCGTGAGCGTATTCGTCAGATCGAAGCCAAAGCGCTGCGTAAACTGCGTCACCCAAGCCGTTCCGAAGTGCTGCGTAGCTTCCTGGACGACTAAGGTTTAGCTGCTCGCAAAAAACCCCGGCAAGCCGGGGTTTTTATTGCCTAAAATCCATCGGGCTTATTTCAATGCCAGGAACAGCTCGCGATAGCTCTCCGTAAGCTGCTCCAGCGTGGCACGGTTCAATCCGCTGGGGTTCGGCAGTACCCACACCTCAGTTTTACCGATCGTCATCTCCTGATGTCCCCAGGACGCATTACGTACCCCGAAGGCACTGCTGAACGCCTGCTTGCCCAAAATCGCCAGCGCACGCGGCTGGTAGCGCAGGATTTTTTCCTTTAATGCCTCACCGCCGCTGAGCAGCTCGTCACGCGTCACCTCACTGGCCGCCACCGTGGGCCGCGCCACCAACGCAGTGATACCACAACCGGTATCCTGTAACTGTTGCCATTGCTCTGGCGCTAATTGAGTGTCAGTAAAACCCGCCTGATGCACCACCTTCCAGAAGCGGTTACTGCCGTTAGCAAAGGGGTAGCCTTGGTGGGCCGAGGACAGGCCCGGGTTGATGCCACAAAACACAACCCGCAGGTTGGGTGCCAGGAGTTCCATAGGGTTCGAGAGTCCATTAAAGGGATTTACAGCGGTTATCGCAAAATCCGCCAGCAATTACAACAGGCTAGAACTGCGCAGAAAAGCAACATACAGATGGTTAACAGTAGACCTGCGCCGGAGGATTACCGTATAATCTCGCCGCTTGGCCCCTTAGCTCAGTTGGTTAGAGCACGCGACTCATAATCGCTTGGTCACTGGTTCAAGTCCAGTAGGGGCCACCAAATTTTAGCTTTAAAATCATGCAATTAAGCCACCATTCACAAAGGGGCTTTTTTATTCTTTCATGCCAGTGGCAGCAGAGCACCGCCAGTTTCTATTATTTTTCTCCACGTAGCCTGCCAATTGCCAAACTGACCAAGAAGCCCGCGAAGAAGATCCTGACCGCAGTAGTTATCGATTTCCACCATTCATCGAACCAGAACAGAGCCCCGAAAGCAGCAATAGAAAATACCCCGCTGAAAATCGCTTCCACAACATGCGACAAACCTTTGTCGAACTTACTGCCCCAAGACTTTAGATAACTCATTATTCCCCCCTCAAAGAACATTTTCGATTTATTGGGAACGTATAGTTTTTTATCGAAAATACTGGATTAATCAGCCCCCACCACTCTGCCGCTGGTGCGCCAGCTGTTCGGCACGCAGCAGGATTTCCTGCAGATCGTCTTCGTCGATATCAAACAGTTCGCCCTGCATCAATGCTTCATGCAAGTCGGCGCGGGTAATAGACACCGCATCGATCGGCAGATTCGCTGGTTTGGCCTCGGCCGAGGCCAAGGGGTGCGGGTAGCGTCGTCCGGCCAGGTTATTGAAAATAATTGCCAACACCGCCAATAACACCGAGTTCAGCAACACCGGGTACAGCACAAAGCTATAACCCAGTTGGTGAATGCCTGGCCCACCGAGGATCGCGGTCAACGCCACCGCGCCGCCGGGCGGATGTAAACAGCGCAGCTTGAACATTAACCCAATCGCCAACGCCGCCGCCACTCCACAGGCCAGGCCGGGATCGGCAATCAGCAGGCTGGTGCTGACCCCTACCGCTGCGGCCGACATATTGCCACCAACAATAGACCATGGCTGCGCCAGCGGGCTGTTCGGCACGCCAAACAACAACACGGCGGATGCCCCCATCGGCGCGATAAACCACAGGTTCACCTCACCCAGAACAAAATGGCTGATCCAACCGGAAATCATCAGCCCCAATCCGGCGCCAACGCTGGAAAGAAATATCTCTTTTTTGCCTACGGCCAAAGGGTGCGGCCACAAACGGGCACACCCTAGTTTCAAACTCTCTATCCACTGCTGCTTCATGTTACTTCGCGCTGCCAAAATCAACTTAATGGCAACAAATATATCACAACGTCGGCAACCCTCGCCCATAGCACGGCTCACCGCTGAAATAACTTTCTGCTAACAGATTGATTTTTAGCCACTGCTCGTCAATTATCAAAGTTCGCATCCCTTTGCCTTGAGGAAAACCCAATGTCTCAGCCGATTGCCGAACTCTATACCGATGCCAACTTTTTCAGCCCCTATGCCATGTCGGCGTTTATTACCCTGACGGAGAAAGGCATTCCCTTCACGGTTAAGCCGGTCGACCTGTCACAAGGGGAAAACAAAGCGGCAAGCTATGCAGCGCTGTCATTGACACGTAGAGTCCCTACGCTGGTGATCGGCGAGTTTCAACTCTCGGAGTCCTCGGCCATTGATGAATATCTCGATGAGATCCACCCGGCCCACCCAGTGTATCCGCGCGATGTTAAACAACGCGCCAAGGCTCGGGAAGTCCAGGCGTGGCTACGCAGCGATCTGCAGGGCCTGCGCGCCGAACGTTCGACCGAGGCCGTTTTCGACCAGGGCAAGTTTCCCCCGCTGTCCGCCGCCGCACAGGCTGACGCCAACAAGCTGATCGCCGCCGTCGAAAAACTGCTGAGCCACGGCCAGGATAATTTGTTCAGGGAATGGTGTATTGCCGATACCGATCTGGCGCTGATGCTCAATCGGCTGGTGATACACGGTGATGCGGTGCCGGAAAACATTCGCCACTATGCGCAAAAACAGTGGCAACGTCCTTCGGTGCAGGCCTGGTTGGCGCTGCCGGAGAAAATGTGCGGGTAAAAAAACCGGCGGCCACGACGCCGCCGTTCTCAATTATCGAGAAACAACATCACTTCTTGAGGGAAGGCAATTCACCATCCAGAGGGCAGATAGCCGAACAACGACGCAATGGCATACACCGCACTGCCCAGGTACAGCAATATGATGCTGACCTGCAGCAACGGGTGAGTGATCCAGTTGCACTGCCAGCGTGGCGTCTGGTCGCCATGCTTTCGCGCCCCGCGCAGGATCAGCATCGGCATAATCGACAGGATCACCCCGCTGAATACCCCGGCGAAATACAGTGCGTTAACGAATGACACCAGCCCGCTGTAAGCCAGTACGAAGGGGGGCAACACCACCAGCATCAACACGCCGAAACGGCGCAGAGGCTGTTCGTCATTACCCAGTCTGAACTGGTCGAAAATATTGGTCAGGAAGCTGCCGCCCAATCCCCAGTAAGAGGTCAGCATCGCGCACAGGGCAAAGATGTTGGCGGAGAAGAACGCCCATTGCCCTAATGCCTGACCCCAGGAAATGGTCGCCACGTCAGAAATGCCATCCAATCCGCTGAGCGCAATGACCGACATCGGTACCGCCGCCAGCAACACAAAGGTCACCGCCATACCGACCATAATCGCCTTGGGCAGCTGCTCCGGTTTGTCCGAGAAGCCGCGCGCCATTTCCGGCACGATATATTGCGCCGAGAAGCAGAACACCACCACGTTGAATACCGGCACCATAAAGCGCCAGTCACCGTCCAGCAGGTTACGCATCTGACTGGTATCTTTGAGCAGTGTGGCCGCCACCAATGCGGCCAGCATCACTACCATGCCGATACTGATAAACTTTTCGCCGCGGCCAATCGCCTTCAGCCCCAGGTACAACACCCCCGCCGCAGGCACGAAGAATAGCAGGCTGCCGATCGCCGGTGAGATACCAAACAGGGATTGCAGCAGTTTGCCGCTGCCGGTCATATAGGCGGTCAGCGCCCCGACGCTGTTAACGCAAACCGAGGCAAACATCAGCCAGGCACCGATACCGCCGACATAACGTTTCGCCAACCCGCTTAATTGCAGATGAGCGCGGGTGCGCAAGGTGGATTCGGCAACATACAGCATGGTGATGGTGGTCAGGCTACCGACCAGTACCAGCCAGAACAACAGGGGTAAAAAACCCGCCTTGCTGGAGGCATAGGCGATAGACAGCACGCCGGCACCAATGTTGGTGCCGACAATCATCGCCACCCCTTCGAGGAAACTCAGTGATTTGGTGGGTGCAGGTGCTCGCACCCCGGCGGCAAGCGCCGGAGAAATAGAGGTATTTTCAGCAGACATACAGCATCCTTTGTCTCCCGACAGCCCAGGCCACCGGGATCGGTTAATTTCCCGGTGGTTAACAGCTCACATCGATACACAGGTATTTCAACTCCAGATATTCTTCAATCCCGTAACGCGATCCTTCACGTCCGAGCCCTGACTGTTTCACGCCGCCAAACGGTGCGACTTCGTTGGAAATCAGTCCGGTATTGATACCGACCATGCCGTACTCCAGCGCTTCCGGCACACGCCACTGGCGTGAGGCGTTCTGCGTGAACAGATAGGCAGCCAGGCCGAATTCGGTATCGTTGGCCATGGCGATGGCTTCCGCCTCATCATGGAAACGGAACAGTGGCGCTACCGGGCCAAAGGTTTCTTCTTTGGCGAAACGCATTTTCTGCGTCACGCCGGTCACTACCGTTGGCTGGAAGAAGGTCCCCCCCAGCGCGTGTGGCTGACCGCCAATAGCAACCTGCGCCCCCTTGATCAACGCATCATCGATATGGCTCTGCACTTTTTCCACCGCGTCCTGGTCGATCAGCGGCCCCTGAGTGGTGCCCTCCTGGCTGCCATCGCCGACTTTCAGTTGCTCGACCGCCGCCACCAGTTTGTCCACCAGGCGGTCATAAATGCCGTCCTGCACGTAGATACGATTGGCGCAGACGCAGGTCTGGCCGCTGTTGCGGAATTTGGAGGCCATAATGCCTGCGACCGCCGCGTCCAGGTTGGCGTCATCGAAGACGATCACCGGCGCATTGCCGCCCAGTTCCAGCGACAGTTTTTTGATGGTTGGCGCGCACTGCGCCATTAGAATGCGGCCGACCTCGGTCGAACCGGTAAAGCTCAACTTGCGCACCACCGGGCTGTCGCACAGCACCTTGCCCACCTGAGCGGCATCACCGGCGACAATCTGCAATACGCCCGCCGGAATGCCGGCATCCTGCGCCAGCTTGCCCAACGCCAGCGCGGTCAGCGGCGTTTGTTCGGCCGGTTTAACGATAATCGCACAGCCAGCCGCCAGCGCCGGTGCCACCTTGCGGGTGATCATCGCCGCCGGGAAGTTCCAAGGGGTGATCGCCGCACAAACGCCAATCGGTTGCTTGACCACCACCAGGCGCTGTGAGGCCAGTGGTGCCTGCAATACCGCACCGTCTATCCGTTTGGCCTCTTCGGCAAACCAGGTGATAAACGACGTGGCATAGGCCACTTCACCACGCGCTTCCGCCAATGACTTGCCCTGTTCTGCGGTCATCAACTGCGCCAAATCTTCCTGCGCCGCCATTATCTTGTCGGCCCAGGCCAACAGCAGTGTGGACCGTTGCTTGGCGGTCAGTTGCTTCCAGCCTTGCTGCGCCACCTGCGCCGCGTTAATCGCTTGTTGGGTTTCTTCGCCGCTGACCAGCGGAATACTGGCCAATTCGACGCCGGTCGCCGGGTTGATCACCGCTTCACGTTTGCCGCTCAGCGCATCACACCACTCACCGTTAATCAAACACTGGCTACGCAGCAGCTCGGGATTATTCAATTTCATTGCCACGCACTCCTTATTGGGCCAGCGCGCGGGAAAGAATGCTCAGCGCCTTGGTGAACTGGTCTTCCGGAATGGTCAGCGGATACAGGAAGCGGATCACGTTGCCATTGACGCCGCAGCTCAGCAACAACAGGCCTTCTGCCAGCGCTTTCTGCTGCACCTGACGGGTAATTTCCGCCGAAGGCTTGCCGGAGGTAGGATCGTTGAACTCCACTGCCACCATCGAGCCTTGCGCGCGAATATCCACGATCGCCTTACTGGTCTGGCGCGCCTGCTGCAACACTTCCACCAAATGCTGGCCCAGGCGCTGCGAACGCTGGCACAGCTGCTCTTCCTCAATCACTTCCAATACCGCCAACGCTGCCGCCACCGCCAGTGGGTTACCGGCATAGGTACCGCCCAGCCCACCCGGTGCCGGAGCATCCATCACCTCGCTACGTCCTGCCACCGCCGACAGCGGCATACCGCCCGCCAGGCTTTTCGCCATGGTGATCAGATCGGGTTTCACGCTGTAATGATCCATAGCAAACAGCTTGCCGGTACGGGCAAAACCAGTCTGCACTTCATCGGCAATCAGCAGAATGCCGTGTTCGTCACACAGCGTGCGCAGCGCTTGCATAAACTCGGCCGGTGCGATGTTGAAACCGCCCTCGCCCTGCACCGGCTCCAGCACGATAGCCGCAACCTGCTTGGGATCGATATCCGCTTTAAAGATGCGTTCCAAGCTGTTCATCGCGTCTTCGGTGGTCACGCCATACAACTCATTTGGGTACTGACCGTGGAACACCGAGCCAGGGAATGGCCCAAAGCCCAGTTTGTAAGGCGCCACCTTGCCGGTCAGCGCCATGGTCATGTAAGTACGGCCGTGGAAACCACCGCCAAAGGTGATAAGGCCTGGGCGACCGGTATGAGCACGAGCAATTTTGACCGCGTTCTCTACCGCTTCGGCACCGGTGGTGAAGAAGGCGGTTTTACATGGGCCTTCAATTGGCGCGCGCTGATTGATGCGCTCCGCCAGCGTAACGTAGCTTTCGTAAGGAACAATTTGATAAGCGGTATGAGTAAAAGCCTTCAGTTGCTTTTCAATCGCGGCGATCACTTTCGGGTGACGGTGGCCGGTATTCAGTACGGCAATACCCGAAGCAAAATCGATGACTTCATTGCCTTCGACATCCCACAGCGTGGCGTTCTCTGCACGCTCGGCGTAAAAACCGCACATGACACCCACCCCACGTGGGGTAGCATCCTGACGACGTTGGTTCAATTCAGCGTTTTTCATGTTGTTCTCTCCGGTCGGTGCCATCTGTACGTTTCGTTCACATTTGTGAAACAATGACGTTTATTTACACAGGATGTGGCCCTATAATCGAGAGCCAGTTACGATTAATTGAGGGATCCAATTGCGCTCACTGAGTGGTGACCTGCTATTGCAACGTCTCGGCGAACAGCCTGAGGATAAGCTGCATAAGCGGCTCTATAATGCGATCCGCACCAGCATTCTGGACGGTAGCCTGCCGCCCTCCAGCCGCCTGCCCGCCTCACGCGATTTAGCGCAGGAGCTTAGCCTCTCACGCAACACCGTTTTAACCGTTTACGAACAATTGCTGGCGGAAGGATATGTTTTGGCACGCGCCGGAAGTGGCACATTCGTCGCCGAAACCGTGCCGGACAGTTGTTTATCCACTGCCAGCGCCCCTACCGGCAGTGACGGGGAACAACGACGTATTGAGCTGTCTGAACGCGGCGCTGCTTTGTTGCATCACGCCAGCGCCAGCCCGAAACAATGGGGTGCGTTTATCCCCGGCGTACCCGATGTAAATGCCTTCCCTCATCAGTTATTCAGCAAGATCCAGGCACGCATTAGCCGTCGCCCAGCCCCGCAGAAACTGACCTACAGCAACCAGGGTGGCAGCCCGGAACTGCAACATGCACTGGTGGATTATCTGCGCGTGGCACGCTCGGTACGCTGTTCGCCGGAGCAAATTCTGATTACCGAGGGCATCCATCAGGCAATAGATCTGGTGACGCGGCTGCTGTGCAATCCGGGCGACAACGCGTGGATAGAAGAGCCGGGCTATTGGGGGATCCGCAATATCCTGCGAATGAACGACGTGAATATCTGCCCGCTGGAGGTTGATGAGGCCGGTATGGTACCGCCGGAGCAACCCACCGGTGCACCACGGTTGATATTTGTCACTCCGTCGCACCAATATCCGCTGGGTTCGGTGATGAGTCTGGCACGGCGACAACGCTTGCTGGCACTGGCACGTAACGGCGGCAGTTGGATCGTTGAGGATGACTACGACAGTGAATTCCGCTTTTCCGGCCAGCCGATCCCGGCATTACAAGGGCTGGAAGCCGACGCGCCGGTGATCTATATCGGTACTTTCAGCAAAACGCTGTACCCGGCGCTGCGGCTGGGTTACGTGGTGTTGCCAAAGCCGCTGGTCGCGGCGTTGAAAACCGCCCATGCCGAACTGTACCGCGGCGGTCATCTGCTGATCCAGACCGCATTGGCGCAGTTTATTCAGGAAGGCCATTACACCGCGCATATTCGTCGCATGCGGCTGCTGTATGCCCGCCGACGGGCATTTCTGACCGCATTGATCGAACAGCATCTGGGCAAGCAGGCATTGAGCGAATTCAACAACAACGCCGGGCTGCACCTGATCCTTAACCTGCCGGATGAGGCGGACGACGTGGCGATCGCCGCCGCCGCCAACCAACGCGGCGTGCTGGTGCGACCACTGTCGCGCTACTACATGTTGCCTAACCATCGCCGTGGCCTGCTGATGGGGTTTGCCTGCGTGCCGGAAGAACAAATGGCCGCCGCCTTTACCCTGCTGTTGGAGTGCATCCGTCCCTGAGCGCGCTCTTCCATCAAAGGCTCTGCAATTGCCACCCTTCCTGCTGCCATTGCAAACGGTGAGTCAATTTCAGCGCCTGCAAAAACGCCTCATCATGGGAGACCACCAGCATCGCGCCGGGAAAACTGGCCAGTGCGGCCTCGATCGCCAGTGACGATGCCAGATCCAGGTGGTTGGTCGGTTCATCCAGCAACAGCAACTGCGCCGGCTCCTGACGCCACAACATGCAGGCCAGCGCCGCTTTCAGCCGCTCACCACCACTCAGCACCGCCAGGGGCAACAGTACGCGCTCGGCGTTTAGCTGCAACTGTGCTAACTGGCTGCGCATCCTGCCCTCATTGAGCGGCGAATCCTGCAGGTCAAGATGCTCAACCACCGAAAGAGACAGATCTAGCTGCGAAAGGTTTTGATCGAGATAAGCCGTCGGTAGCGAGCAATGGCAACAACCGGTTCTGGCGGCCAACTGCCCCAGGATCACCTTCAGCAAGGTCGTTTTACCGCAGCCGTTTGGGCCGGTTAACGCCACGCGCATCGGGCCATCGATGCGTAAATTCAGCGGAGGCATAGTGATAAAGGGCAGTTGCAGCTGTTCCAGCACCAGTACCTGTTTGCCCGCCGCCACTGCGCTACCCGGCAGGGTCAGCATCACCGGACTATCTTCCTCCACCCGCTGCCAGGCTTGATGTACTGCGGCATCGAGGGAGCCTTTCTGCTCCTGATGCTGCTTGCGCAGCGTACCCAGACTCTCTTTGGCCGCCGCCTTATAGGCCACCCGCTCAAAAGAGGCGATGTTCAGCGTATCGACGGCTTTTAGCGTCTGCGCGGAACGCCGCTGGCTGATGTCATGCTCCTTCTGCTGCCGGGCGCGGATACGCCGACGTTCCTGACGCGCATGTTCCAGCCCGGCACGCGCAGCCTGCTGCTCCAGGTCACGCTGGCGGCGATAATCCTGGTAGTTACCGCCGTAGCTCTGCAATGCAGCGGGGGTCAGTTCGACAATACGCTGCATGCGCGCCAGCAATTGCCGATCGTGGCTGGCAACCAGCAAACCGCCACGCCAGCTTTCCAATTGTTGATACAGCCAGTCGCGAGCGCGGGTATCAAGGTGGTTGGTCGGTTCGTCCAGTAGCAGGAAGTCCGCACCACCGAGCATCGCCCCGCACAAGGTGGCACGCATCCGTTCACCACCGCTCAGATCGCTCGCTGGCCGCTTCGGCTCAAATACCGGCAGCCCGGCTGCGCTAAAAGCCGCCTGCAGACGATCGCTGAGATCCCACTGCCCTTCCAGACGCTCGATATCTTCCGCTTGCGGCCGTCCCAGCTCAAGGCGGGCCAACGCGGCAAAGGTCTCGCCGTAGCCGAGTAGCTGCGCCAGCGTGGTCTGCGGTGCGATGTCCGGCTGCTGCGCCACGTAAGCCAGTGAAGCATGGGACTCAACATGGCCGCTACCCGACAAATCCAGCCCGGCAATCAGCCGTAGCAGACGAGTTTTACCGACGCCGTTACGCCCAACCAGGCCACAGTGTTGTTGATCGAAAGTCAGATCCAGCGGGCCGAACAGCGTTTCGCCGTCAGCAAACTGGCAAGTCAGTTGATGTAAAACGAGATAAGGGGACTGCGCAAAATGAGCCATAAGCACTCCTGAATGAGATCAAAACATCCCCACAAAGCACCGATGTGCGTAACGTGGGACAAGATATCAGCAGGCGTGTGTGTTCATTTTCGGTAATGGCTCCGCAGAGAGAAGGAATTTCAACGCGCAAATGCTAACCGATTTGCTGTTCACTATGCAAACAGCAATAAAGATTCATGACATCTATCACATTCAGCGCAATGCAGATTCCCAACGGCAGTGACAACGGCTAGATTTATCTCATCCGACCACTTGAGGTCGAACATAATAATAACTACAGATCATACCCAATAGCTTTCACGCAGCAGCGAGGCAGCAAGTTCGCAAGTCCCCAGGAGCTTACTCAGGTAAGTGACTGGGGTGAGCGAATGCAGCCAACAACACTGCAGCTTGAAAGATGCAGGGGATGAATGATGGAGACTGCAATGAGCAATTACCCACACCTGCTGGCACCGCTGGATCTCGGCTTCACTACCCTGAAAAACCGGGTGTTGATGGGATCGATGCACACCGGCCTGGAAGAACTGCCCAATGGCCCCGAGCGAATGGCCGCTTTCTATGCCGAGCGCGCAGCGGCCGGCGTGGCGCTGATCGTCACCGGCGGGATCGCCCCCAATGAAAAAGGCGTGGTATATCGTGGCGGCTCCACCCTAAGCCAGCCACAGCAGGTCAGCCACCACCGCATCGTCACCGAGGCTGTCCATCAGGCCGGCGGTAAAATTGCACTGCAGATCCTGCATGCCGGTCGCTACAGCTATCAGCCGCAACCGGTCGCCCCCTCCCCGCTGCAGGCACCGATCAACCCCTTCGCCCCCACTGCGCTGAGCGAGGATGAGATCATGCAGACCATCGTCGACTTCGCCCAGTGTGCGGCACTGGCGCAAAAAGCCGGCTACGATGGCGTCGAGGTGATGGGTTCCGAAGGTTATCTGATCAACCAATTTCTGGTGTCACGCACCAACCAGCGCGACGACCAATGGGGCGGCAGCTTCAGCAACCGCATGCGTTTTGCTGTAGAGATCGTCCGGGCAGTGCGGCAGGCGGTCGGCAGCGATTTCATTCTGATTTACCGCCTTTCGATGCTGGATCTGGTGGAAGACGGTTCAAGCTGGCAGGAGATTGAGCAGCTGGCGCTGGCGGTTGAGCAAGCGGGGGCGACCATCATCAACACAGGTATTGGCTGGCATGAGGCGCGGATTCCGACCATCGCCACCATGGTGCCACGCGCCGGTTTTAGTTGGGTTACTCGCAAATTGATGGGCAAAGTGCGCATTCCGCTGATCGCTACCAACCGCATTAACGATCCGGCCGTTGCGGAGCAGGTGCTGGCAGACGGCTGCGCCGACATGGTGTCGATGGCCCGTCCGTTCCTGGCCGACGCCGCCTTTGTGCAAAAAGCCGCCGAAGGCCGCGCCGACGAGATCAATACCTGTATTGGCTGTAATCAGGCCTGCCTCGACCAGATTTTTGAAGGCAAACTCACCTCTTGCCTGGTTAACCCACGCGCCTGCCGCGAAACCGAAATGCCACTGGTTGCGGCAGAAAAACCAAAGAAACTGGCGGTGATCGGTGCCGGGCCTGCCGGGCTAGCCTTTGCCACCACCGCCGCCAGCCGTGGCCACCGTGTGACGCTGTTCGACGCCGCCGATCAGATTGGCGGCCAGTTCAATATTGCCAAACAGATCCCCGGCAAAGAGGAGTTCCATGAAACCCTGCGCTACTTCCGCCGCCAACTGGCGCTGCTGGAAGTAACGCTGAAGCTGGGCAGTTGGGTGAAGGCAGCCGATTTGGCGGAGTTTGACGAAGTGATCCTCGCCTGCGGCATCGTGCCGCGTACCCCGGAGATCCCCGGCATCGATAACGCCAGAGTCTTAACCTATCTGGACGTGCTACGCGACAAAAAACCGGTCGGCCAGCGGGTAGCGATTATCGGTGCCGGCGGAATCGGCTTTGACACCGCCGAGTACCTCAGCCAGCACGGCGTGTCGAGCAGCCTGGATCAGGCTGAGTTTAACCGTGAATGGGGCATCGATGGCCAGCTTAACCATCGCGGCGGTCTGGCTGCAGAAGGGCCTGTGGCGACGCACGCGGCCCGGCAGATTTATCTGCTGCAACGCAAGACCAGCAAAGTGGGTGAAGGCCTGGGGAAAACCACCGGTTGGATCCACCGCACCAGTTTGGCTATGCGCGGCGTAAAAATGCTCAACAGCGTGAGCTATCAACGCATTGATGATGAAGGCCTGCATATATCACGAGCCGAGCAGGAAAGTTGTTTGCCGGTAGACACGGTGATTATCTGCGCCGGGCAGGAACCGCGCCGCGAGCTGCAACAACCGCTACTGGAGATGGGCAAAACGGTGCATTTGATTGGCGGAGCGGACGTCGCCGCCGAGCTCGATGCTCGCCGCGCTATCGATCAGGGCACGCGACTGGCGATGACGTTGTAATCACTATCAGGGGCGCATTTTCTGCGCCCCTCAGACTGATGACAAACCTCATTCCTGCCCAGAGCGAGTAGAGGCCGATAAATAAAAATCCGGAAAATCAATTGATTGATTTTCGGCTGTTCACCACAAAGCAGGAAAAACCACGCTTTTTCCTGCTTTGTCAGCAACCTAAGGGGCGCATTTTCTGCGCCCCTTGTTCAATCAGTAACGAGCGCCGGACTTCACCGCTTTGAGGATCACGAACTTCTTGTTGGATGCGATCAGGGTGCAGTTGCCGAACAAACGTTTCAGCTTCTGGTGGTAATCCAAATGACGGTTACCGACAATGCGCAGCTCGCCGCCCACCTGCAGGCAACGCTTGGCGTCACAGAACATCTGCCAGGCGGTGTGATCGGTGATGGCATGCTGCTGGTGGAACGGTGGGTTACACAGTACCGCCTGCACGCTTTCACGCTCAATCCCCGCCAGCGAGTTGTTCACCTCAAACTGACAACGATCCATATCCTGCGGCAGGTTATGTTCCACATTCAGTTCGCTGGAAGCTACCGCCATGTAGGACTCATCAACAAAGCTCACCTGCGCCTGCGGATTCTGCATCAATGCGGCCATGCCGATAATACCGTTACCGCAGCCCAGATCGATGATGTGGCCTTCAATGTCATGCGGCAGGTGATCCAGGAACAGGCGTGCGCCAATATCCAGGTTGCTGCGTGAGAACACGTTGGCATGGTTGTGGATAATCCAATCGGTGCCGTCCAGCACCCAATTGGTGGTTACCGGCGCTGCCGGTGGCACGATGTCTGCGACTTCACAGTGGATCAACCGCGCTTTCTTCCATGCCAGGCTGGTACGAGTGGGGCCGAGCACCTTTTCAAACAGCTGCATGGTTGAGGTATGCACGTCACGCGCTTTGGCCCCGGCGATGATCACCGTGTCTGGTGCCACTACATCGCGCAGCGCACGCAGTTGCTGTTCCAGCAATGCCAGCGCTTTAGGAATGCGGATCAGCACCACCGCCGGTGACTCCGGCAATTCGGCCAGGGTGTCCAGCAGCGTAACCTGCTCCGGATCCAATTCATTGAGCTTCAGATTATGGCGCGTGGCCAACTGGCTCATATAAGAATCGCTGATGCTGTAAGGCTGGTGACCGTGCAGTGCGCAGGCCAGGGTGCCAAAGTTGTCGTTGAAAATCAGCACCGGACGATCGCCAATGTTTACATTTTCAAGCTGTTGCAGCAGATATTCGTCCGCCGCTTCCCACGCCTGTAGTTGGGTGGATTCTTCCTGTTGGGGATAACGCTCCAGCTCAAGTTGCTGTGTTCCCAGATCGAGTTGGCTCATTGCCCCTCCTGACTGATAAAATTTGGGCTGTTTATCCCCTAAAAACGCCCGCCAGTAAAATGTTTTTTCGGATAAATTGCCCTTTGCGGGCTTTGCGCGAAAAAACATCATACAATGCCCCGCTGAATTATGGCCAATACGGGAAGACGATGTCCGAACTGACTTACCTGCAGGGTTACTCTGAACATCTGCAAAGCCAGGTGCAACAGTTGATCGACCAACAACGTCTGGGTGAGGTGCTGTTACAGCGTTATCCGCAAGTACACGACTGTACCACCGACAAGTCGCTTTATCAGTTTACCGTCGATCTGAAAAACCAGTACCTGCGCAACGCCCAGCCGCTGAGCAAGGTGGCCTACGACGGTAAAATCCAGGTGATGAAACACGCGCTCGGTATGCACACCGCCATTTCCCGCGTGCAGGGTGGCAAGCTGAAGGCCAAGGCGGAAATCCGCGTGGCGACGGTATTCAAGCTGGCACCGGAGCCGTTTCTGCGCATGATCGTGGTGCATGAATTGGCGCACCTGAAAGAAAAAGACCACAACAAGGCTTTCTATAGCCTGTGCTGTCATATGGAACCCAGCTACCACCAACTGGAGTTCGATACCAGGTTGTATCTGACCCACCTGTCGGTGTTTGGCAATCTGTATACCTGACGAGTCCCTGTGATACTCTGATTTCTTACGTCTGGGAACCGGAGATATCTATGATTCGCTTTGCCGTTGTTGGTACCAACTGGATTACGGAACGCTTTATCGACGCCGCACACGAAAGCGGCAAGCTGAAACTGACCGCCGTCTATTCGCGCAAGCTGGAACAGGCGCAGGCATTTGGTGCCAACTACCCCGTCAGTCTGTTTTTCGATTCCCTGGAAGCACTGGCCCAATCAGATTCTATCGACGCGGTTTACATCGCCAGCCCCAATAGCCTGCACTGCCAGCAGTCGTTGCTGTTCCTCAGCCATAAAAAACACGTAATTTGCGAAAAACCATTGGTATCCAACCTGCGCGAGGCCGAAAAGCTGGTGGCCTGTGCGCGTGAGAATCAGGTGGTGCTGTTCGAAGCCTTTAAAAGCGCCCACCTGCCGAATTTCCTGACCTTGCAGCAAATGCTGCCGAAAATCGGCCGTTTGCGTAAAGCCTTTATCAACTACTGCCAATACTCTTCGCGCTACCCACGCTATCTGGCCGGTGAAAATCCAAACACCTTCAACCCGCAGTTTTCCAACGGTTCAATTATGGACATTGGTTATTACTGCCTGGCCAGTGCCGTGGCGCTGTTCGGTGAGCCTGAATCAGTGATCGCCAGCGCCAGCTTGCTGGATACCGGCGTTGATGCGCATGGCACCGCCTGCCTCAACTACGGCGACTTCGACGTGACCCTCTCCCACTCCAAGGTCAGCAACTCGGACATTCCGAGCGAGATCCAGGGCGAAGAAGGCACGCTGGTGATTGAGAAAATCTCGGAGTGTCAGGGCGTGATGCTAACGCCATGCGGTGGTCAACGCCAGGATCTGACCCAACCGCAGCATATCAATACCATGCTGTACGAAGCACAAGTCTTCGCCGGACTGGTGGAGAAACGGCAGGTAGAACACCCGGGGCTGGAAAACTCGCTGATTATCGCCCGCCTGCTGACCGAAATCCGCCGCCAGACCGGCGTAGTGTTTCCTGCCGACGGTGAATAAGATGAAACCGTTATTACTGATGCAAACCGGCGACGCACCGGAAGTTATCCGCCAGGAAAAAGCCAATTTCGACGGTATGTTCCTGCAACAGGGGAATATCGACGCCGATTGCGTCCAGATCGTGCACCTCCCCGCCGGCCAACAGCCGCTGCCACCGCAACACTACTCTGGCGTGGTGATCACCGGTTCACCGGCGATGGTCACCGAACAACTGCCGTGGAGCGAACAGGCCGCCGAATGGCTGCGTCAGGCGATGCTGATCAAACTGCCGATTTTTGGCGTCTGTTATGGCCATCAGCTGCTGGCCTATGCGCTTGGCGGAGAAGTTGGTTATCACCCGCAGGGCATGGAGGTCGGCACGCTGGATATCGAACTATTGCCCGCCGCCGCTCATGACCGACGAATGACCATGCTGCCGCCGCGCTTCAAGGCGAATCTGATCCACTCGCAGAGCGTATTGACGCCCCCTGCCGGTGCCGTCGTGCTGGCACGTTCGCAGCAGGATGCATATCAGATCCTCAGTTATGGCGATAACGTACTGACCACCCAGTTCCACCCAGAGTTTAACGGCGCGGTGATGCACCGGTATCTGAGTTGGCTCGGCGAGCTCTATCCGCAGCAACAGGTGGAGTATCAGCTTAAGCAACAGCAGGTTAGCGATACCCCCTTCAGCCGGCTGTTGTTGCAAGGATTTGTCGTCAGCCTCGGCGCACAAAAAGCCCTGGCCGGGTAACGCAATAAACGTTGACCGCTGACACATTTTGCATTACTTTCTGCCGTGCAAAGGGGAGTAACTTTTATACCTAATAGATTTCAAGGTGCGGCAAGGCGGCAACCGAAGGAATCCTCAGGAGCTTACTTAAGTAAGTGACTGGGGTGACAGAGGGAAGACAACGCAGCAGCGGCTTGAAAGATGAAGGGTATCTTGCCGGTCAATCGTCATTACGGTGCGCAAGCACCCGGTTACCGGGCAACCTGATGTCAGGGAGCACCAAGGTGCACCTTCATCAACGTTGTAAGTGAGACCTTGCCGGAAGGCGAGGTTTGCTTGCAGCGTTCATAAGAGCGGCTAGCGTCTTCCGACGTTGGCCGTTTTTGTTTTTGAAGGATACCTCTGATGATGAATACCGTTGGCACACCTTGGTTATGGGGCAGCTTCGCCGCCATCATAGTTGTGATGCTCGCAATTGACCTGCTGCTGCAGGGCCGCAAGGGCGCACATACTATGACGCTCAAGCAGGCCGCCAGTTGGTCGCTGGTGTGGGTCAGCCTTTCTCTGCTGTTCAACCTGGGTTTCTGGTACTACCTGAACCAAACCGCCGGGCGTGCCGTTGCCGATACTCAGGCGCTGGCCTTCCTCACCGGTTATCTGATCGAAAAAGCGCTGGCGGTTGATAACGTCTTTGTCTGGCTGATGCTGTTCAGCTACTTTGCCGTGCCGGCAAACCTGCAACGCCGGGTGCTGATTTTTGGTGTACTGGGCGCGATCGTGCTACGTACCATCATGATCTTCGCCGGTAGCTGGCTGGTGACCCAGTTCCAGTGGTTGCTGTACCTGTTCGGTGCTTTCCTGTTGTTCACCGGTATCAAGATGGCGCTGGCGAAGGAAGATGGCGCGGCGATTGGCGACAAGCCTCTGGTGAAATGGCTGCGCAGCCATCTGCGCATGACCGATAATCTGGAAGGTGAGCGCTTCTTCGTGCGCCGCAACGGCCTGCTGTTTGCTACGCCGCTGGTACTGGTGCTGATCCTGGTAGAACTGAGCGATGTGATCTTTGCGGTCGACAGCATCCCGGCGATCTTTGCCGTGACCACAGACCCGTTCATCGTCCTGACTTCTAACCTGTTTGCCATCATGGGCCTGCGCGCCATGTACTTCTTGCTGGCTAACGTAGCAGAACGCTTCTCGATGCTGAAATATGGCCTGTCGCTGATCCTGATGTTTATCGGCGTCAAAATGCTGATTATCGATTTGTTCCATATTCCGATCGGTGTTTCGCTCGGTGTCGTCGCCAGTATCCTGACGCTGACGCTGTTGATCAACGCCTGGGTTAACCGCCGGAATGACCGCCTGGCGAATAATAAAGCACCATAATCTGTTATCCGGGGCGCTAGTCGCCCCGTGATTGTTTGGCAATTCGTCTAAAACGCCAAACGTTATTGCGATCACACAAATGTAACCAGTATGTTATCAAGAGTTGATCCGCCCACAGAATTTCACCGCTGGCCCTTTCCAACCCCCCCGGTTTACTGAATACTGATTTGGCAAACATACTTGGTTACAGAATCAAATAAAAGTTGTCCGGCGAGGTTCCCGCCGAGATAAAGCTGTAAGCAACATCATCGGGAAGAAAAAGCACTATGCAAAAACTACTACAAAAGATCGCTCAGGGCAGTCTGGTCAAACAAATCATGGTCGGCCTGGTGGCCGGTATTATCGTTGCGCTGGTCTCACCGGCAACGGCTTCAGCGGTAGGCTTGCTGGGTGCGCTGTTCGTTGGCGCACTGAAAGCGGTGGCGCCGGTACTGGTGCTGGTATTGGTGATGGCCTCCATCGCCAATCATAAACACGGGCAGAAAACCAATATCCGGCCGATCTTGTTCCTCTATCTGCTGGGCACTTTCGCTGCGGCACTGGTGGCGGTCGTGGTCAGCTTTATGTTCCCGTCCAATCTGGCGCTGGTGGCCGGCAATGCCGACATTAACCCGCCGGGCGGCATTATTGAGGTGCTGAAAAGCCTGCTGTTGAGCGTGGTGGCCAACCCGTTCCAGGCGCTGATTAGCGCTAACTACATCGGTATTCTGGCCTGGGCTGTGGGTCTGGGACTGGCGCTGCGTCACTCTTCTGACACCACCAAATCGCTGATTAACGATCTGTCACATGCGGTCACCATGGTGGTGCGTGCAGTGATCCGCTGTGCCCCGCTTGGCATCTTCGGCCTGGTGGCTTCGACGCTGGCAGAAACCGGCTTCGGCGCGCTGTGGGGTTATGCGCAACTGCTGGTGGTGCTGATCGGCTGTATGTTGCTGGTGGCACTGGTGCTGAACCCGCTGATCGTTTTCTGGAAAATCCGCCGCAATCCTTACCCGCTGGTGTTCGCCTGCCTGCGTGAAAGCGGTGTGACCGCGTTCTTTACCCGCAGTTCGGCCGCCAATATCCCAGTGAATATGGAGCTGTGCAAAAAGCTGAATCTGAGCGAGGATACCTATTCGGTTTCTATCCCGCTGGGCGCGACCATCAATATGGCCGGTGCGGCAATCACCATTACCGTACTGACGCTGGCGGCGGTGCATACTTTGGGGATCCCGGTTGACGTGCCGACCGCGCTGCTGCTGAGCATCGTGGCTGCCGTCTGCGCCTGCGGCGCTTCTGGTGTGGCCGGGGGCTCGCTGTTACTGATCCCGTTGGCGTGTAACATGTTCGGCATTCCGAACGACGTGGCCATGCAGGTGGTCGCCGTCGGCTTTATCATCGGCGTTCTGCAAGACTCTGCCGAAACCGCACTGAACTCTTCTACCGACGTCCTGTTCACCGCAGCAGCCTGTCAGGCGGAAGACCAGCGTTTGGCCGATGAAGATCCGCTGAAGTTACGTTAATTTCCAGACTTACTCAGCAAGGCGCTCGTTATCGGGCGCCTTTTTTTTGGCTTCGATATCACAGCCCTACAAGGTCACCCCGCTTTTAAAAATCGCCAACTCACGGAAATCATTCACTTCGTTCCGTGCCGCCTGGCCATTGGCAATCGCCACGATCAGGTCGACAAACTGCTCCAGCAGACTCTCCATCGGGGTGCCGTGGATCAGCCGACCGGCGTCAAAATCAATCCAGTGGGGTTTCTTCGCCGCCAGTTCGCTGTTGGTAGCCAGTTTCACCGTCGGCACAAAGCCGCCATAAGGCGTGCCCCGTCCGGTGCTGAACAGCACCATATGACAGCCGGCACCGGCCAGCGCGCTGGTCGCTACCGCATCATTGCCTGGCGCACTGAGCAGGTTTAAGCCGGGCTGCCGCAAGCGTTCGCCATACTTGAGCACGTCCACCACCTGACTCTGCCCGGCTTTCTGCGTGCAACCGAGGGATTTCTCCTCCAGCGTGGTAATCCCGCCGGCTTTGTTGCCCGGCGATGGGTTTTCATAAATCGGCTGATTATGGGCAATGAAGTACTGCTTGAAGTCGTTGACCATGCTGACGGTCTTCTCGAAGGTCTCCCGATCGCGACAGCGGCCCATCAGGATCCGTTCGGCGCCAAACATCTCCGGCACCTCGGTCAGCACCGTGGTGCCGCCGTTGGCGATCAGGTAATCAGAAAAACGCCCCAGCAGTGGGTTGGCGGTGATCCCGGACAGACCGTCCGATCCACCGCACTCCAGTCCGAACTTCAACTCACTTAGCTTGCCCGACTGACGGCGATCGTCACGCATCACCTGATACAGCGCATGCAGCTGCTCCAGCCCGGCTTCAACTTCATCGTCCTGCTGCTGGCACACCATAAAGCGCACCCGCTGCTCATCAACGCTGCCCAGCGTACTGCGGAATACATCCACCTGATTGTTCTCGCACCCGAGTCCAATCACCAGCACCGCCCCGGCGTTGGGATGGCGCACCATATTTTGCAGCATGGTGCGGGTGTTCTCGTGATCCTGACCCAGTTGCGAGCAACCAAACGGATGGCTGAACAGATGCACGCCGTCGAGCCCCTGCGCATCCTGAGTTTCCTTCAGAAAACGCTGCTGGATCTGTCGGGCAATGCCGTTGACACAGCCAACGGTCGGTACGATCCACAGCTCGTTGCGGATCCCCACCTCTCCGCTGGCACGGCGATAAAGCTGTACCTCACGGTCCGCAGCCTGTGGTGGCAGAGCAGAAAAAGCGGGTTGATACTGATAGCTGTCGAGATCGCTCAGGTTGGTTTTGGCATTTTGCGAGTGAATATGTTCACCCGACGCAATGGCTTCCAGCGCATGTCCAATCGGCAAGCCGTATTTGGTGATCGCCTCACCGGCGGCGATCGGCTGCAGCGCAAACTTGTGCCCACGCGTCACCGGTTGCACCAGCCGAATGGTCTGTGCTTCCAACGCCAACGTTTCGCCAGCAGCGAGATCGCGCAGCGCTACCGCGACATTATCCAGCGAATGAATTTTTACCATGCTTTGCATAAACCCACCTCGGGCAACGGCTACGCCAGTTCAATGGCGAAATAGTTTTTGGCATTGTCGAAACAGATGTTTCTCACCATCTCACCCAGTAGCGTGATATCCGCCGGCGCTTCCCCGCTCTCCACCCAGCCGCCAATCATCTGGCAAAGGATGCGGCGGAAGTATTCATGACGGGTATAAGACAAGAAACTGCGGCTGTCGGTCAGCATGCCGACAAAACGGCTCAGCAGGCCCAGTTGCGCCAACTGCGTCATTTGTCGCTGCATACCGTCTTTTTGATCGTTGAACCACCAGCCGGAGCCAAACTGCATCTTGCCCGGTATGCCCTCCCCCTGGAAGTTGCCGACCATGGTGCCGATGACTTCGTTATCGCGCGGGTTCAGGCAGTACAGAATAGTTTTCGGCAGACCGCCCTGACGTGACTGGGCGTCCAGCAAGCGAGAAAGTGGTTCCGCCAGCGGCCGGTCGTTAATCGAATCGAAGCCGATGTCCGGCCCCACACTGGCCAGCATACGGCTGTTATTATTGCGCAGTGCGCCGATGTGATACTGCTGTACCCATTCGCGACGTTGATATTCGCCGGCCAGGAACAGCAAAACCGCACTTTTGAACTGGGCGCTCTGCTCCAGCGTCGGCAGCTTGCCGCTCAAACGCGCGGTTAAAATCGCGTCCAATGTGCTTTCGTCCGCTTCGCCATACACCACCACGTCCAGCGCATGGTCAGCCACCTTGCAGCCATGGGAGGCAAAATGAGCCATACGTTTTTTCAACGCGTCGCACAGCGCGCTAAAACGGCCAATATTGATATCCGCTGCCGCTTCCAGTTTTTGCAGGTAATCATTGAAACCCGGCGCGTCGATATTGAACGCCTTGTCCGGTCGCCAGCTTGGCAGCACCTTGATATCGAAGCTAATGTCAGCCGCAATCGCTTTATGGTGGCGCAAATCGTCGATCGGATCGTCGGTAGTACCCACCATCCTCACATTCATTTGCTGCATGATGCCACGCGCCCTGAAATCATCCTGCGCCAGCAAGGCGTTGCCGCGTTGCCAGATATCGTCCGCCGTCGTCGGGGAAAGCAGCGTGCCGGTAATCCCGAACGGACGACGCAGCTCCAGATGGGTCCAGTGATAGAGCGGATTACCTAGGGTATGTGGCACGGTAGCGGCCCAGGCGTCAAACTTTTCACGGTCACCGGCATCCCCGGTACACAGCCGCTCAGCCACACCGTTGGTGCGCATCGCCCGCCATTTATAGTGATCGCCCTTTAGCCAGATCTCATATAAATTTTTGAAGCGGGTGTTCTCGGCAATCTGCTCCGGCGGTAAATGACAGTGGTAGTCAAAGATCGGCTGCTCTGCCGCATAGTCATGATACAAACGTCGGGCAAATTCGCTGCCCAACAGAAAATCTTCGCTTAAAAACGTCGCCATCTTTTTGAGTTCCTCGCCTTGCTTACCGTTCGATACTTTGTCCAATTCGATAAAGTTATCACACCAATTTTATTGAGCGTCCAGCAAAATATCACCCTTTGCCTTGTCGTCATCAGCCATAAAAGGCCATTAACCCGCATTTTTACGGCAAAAAGCCGTCTGAATCGCATAATTATCCAGCAATCAGTATTGCCCAATTGAAAAACGGCTTTTGTGATATCACTCAACTTTTAAATCTGTATGACAAGTTATTGTCTCGCCACCCAGTCGCTCATGCGGCGGGAATACGTCGGTGACGGACAGGCCGGCGCAGAACAACGAAAAGGGGGAGCCCCCTAAAACGCTGCCGCCATCTCGGCGCCACCTATTGAAGACTGGGAGATATTTTGGATGCGTAAAATTAAAGGATTACGCTGGTACATGATCGGGCTGGTGACCGTCGGCACCGTGCTGGGCTACCTGACCCGCAATGCCATGGCCGTGGCGGCACCGACGCTGGAAGGCACCTTACATATCACCACGCAGCAGTACTCGTACATTGTCGCGGCCTATTCTGCCTGCTACACCCTGATGCAGCCGGTGGCGGGATACGTACTGGACGTACTGGGTACCAAGGTGGGTTACGCCATGTTCGCCATTCTGTGGGCGCTGTTTTGTATGGGCACGGCACTCGCCAACAGTTGGGGCGGGCTGGCCCTGGCGCGCGGTGCCGTTGGCATGGCAGAGGCGGCGATGATCCCCGCCGGGCTCAAGGCCAGCAGCGAGTGGTTCCCGGCCAAAGAGCGCTCTATCGCCGTTGGCTACTTCAACGTCGGCTCGTCGATCGGCGGCATGCTCGCCCCACCGCTGGTAGTCTGGGCCATAGTGGCACACAGTTGGGAAATGGCGTTTATCATCACCGGCGTGCTGAGCCTGATTTGGGCCATCTGCTGGCTGGTTTTCTATAAGCACCCGAAAGACCAGAAGAAACTCAGCAGTGAGGAACGCGAGTACATTCTGGAGGGCCAGGAAGCGCAGCACCAAACCGACAACGCCAAGAAAATGTCCGCCTGGCAGATTGTGCGCAACCGCCAGTTCTGGGGCATAGCGCTGCCGCGTTTTCTCGCAGAGCCTGCCTGGGGCACCTTCAACGCCTGGATCCCGTTATTCATGTTCAAAGCCTATGGTTTTAACCTGAAAGAGATAGCCATGTTTGCCTGGATGCCGATGCTGTTCGCCGACCTTGGCTGCATCGTTGGTGGCTACCTGCCGCCGTTTTTCCAAAAGCACTTTAAGGTGAACCTGATCGTTTCGCGCAAGCTGGTGGTCACTATGGGGGCAGTGCTAATGATTGGCCCTGGCATGATAGGTTTGTTTACCAGCCCTTATGCGGCTATCGCGCTACTGTGCGTCGGGGGTTTTGCCCATCAGGCGCTGTCTGGCGCGCTGATTACCCTGTCTTCTGACGTGTTTGGTCGCAACGAAGTGGCCACTGCCAACGGCCTGACCGGCATGGCAGCCTGGACTGCCAGCACCCTGTTTGCCCTGGTGGTCGGCGCATTGGCCGATACTCTGGGCTTCAGCCCGTTGTTCGCCGCGTTGTCGGTATTCGATATTCTCGGTGCCATCGCCATCTGGACCATCCTGCAAAATCGACCGGCCTCACAGCCGCAGGAAGATCCACTGCAACCGGCCTCGGCTCGAAGTTGACCCCATCATCCGGCCAGTGTGCCGGGCATTACCTCCGGCCACTGGTAGCTCTGCAGGATAAGTGGTATAACAAATCCATGGTTACGCGCCCCTCTCTACCCTAAGAGCATTCACTATGGAATTCACTGAAACCAGACGCCTGTATCAGCAACTGGCCGCCGAGCTAAAGCAGCGTATTGAAAGCGGCCGGTATCCAGTGGGCGATAAACTGCCGGCCGAACGCTACATTGCCGAAGAGATGAACGTCAGCCGCACCGTCGTGCGGGAGGCGATCATCATGCTGGAAGTGGAAGGCTACGTTGAGGTGCGCAAAGGCTCCGGGATCCATGTGATGTCCAACCAGCAGAAAAATCTGGTGGTTCCGGGCGACAGCATCGAGTTTGCCACCGCCGGGCCATTTGAACTGCTGCAGGCGCGTCAACTGATTGAAAGCAACATTGCCGAGTTCGCCGCCACCCAGGTCACCAAACAGGACATCGTTCTGCTGATGGAGATCCAGGAACAGGCACGTAAGGAAGATCGCTTCCGCGACTCGCAGTGGGATCTGAAATTCCACGTTCAGGTCGCGCTGGCGACTCAAAACACGGCGATGGCCACCATCGTGGAAAAAATGTGGGTACAGCGCGTGAATAACCCTTATTGGATCAAGCTGCATGAGCATATTGACGACCGCTCGATCGCCAGCTGGTGTGACGATCACGATCAGATCCTTAAGGCATTGATACGTAAAGATCCTTACGCCGCCAAACTGGCCATGTGGCAACATCTTGAAAATACCAAGCAGATGCTGTTCAACGCCACCAGCGACGATTTTGAGTATAACGCCGACCGCTATCTGTTCGCCGATAACCCGGTGATTCATCTGGACGGCGTGGCCGCAGAAAATAAATAGCGCAAGCAGTCAAAAACCGTAGTGTTATGTCAGGTATTGTAAAATCCTCTGAATCGATGCCTGAACGGCGATTTGCCGTGTAGTATTTCACCGCTGGCAACGTAGATTTCCCTGTTGCCAATCGTGCTATTTTGGTAAAGTTGAGCCAATTTTTTACCCTCTGCTACGGGGCGGGACGCGAATACATGCGCTGGTTGTTTGCCATGCTTATTGCTCTTTTTTGCTGGACCGGTGCGGTCTCCGGCCAAAAACTATGCGCGGCACCCTCCAAAGCTATCCCCACGGTACTGAACGATCAGTCATCGCTTGCCGAGGCGGTGTTTTCCCCTGATGACCCGGTTTACCGGTTACCGGCAGAACTGCGGCGTAAAGCACCAGGTAAAATGCCGCTGCTGCTGCCGCGGGTGCATTCTTACCCCGGTTCGCTACCCGCCACTGCCCAACTGCTGCCGGTTTATTCGTTAGCCACAGAGTTGGGTCACAGCACTCGACTCCCGCGCCAGAAATCACCTGCGCCAAACCGGCTTGCCCAGATGAACTGGACGCTGCATACCCCGCGGCAGCAAAACAGGCTCGGTGGCTGGAAAGAAAGTAATATGCTTTATCGTGGTACGCTGACTTACCACTCTTGACCGGTGTCGCACCGATTAGAACACACTAAAGCAACGCCGTTTCATCATTATCAGCAGCCAGGATCGCCCGCGCGCTCTGCGCCCACTCCCGATCCGCCGCTGAGACAAAACAAACAATGACGTTTTAGGAACACCGGATGGACATCATTAAAGAACTGTTACATGCCTTATGGCAGCAGGATTTTGAGACGCTGGCGAATCCCTCGCTGGTCTGGACTCTCTACGCCCTGCTGTTTTTGATTCTGTTCCTGGAAAATGGCCTGTTGCCGGCGGCGTTTCTGCCAGGTGACAGCCTGTTGATCTTGGTTGGCGTACTGATCGCCAAAGGTACGATGAATTTCCCGCTGACCATTTTTATCCTCACCGTCGCCGCCAGTCTGGGGTGCTGGGTCAGTTACATACAGGGCAAGTGGCTCGGTAATACCCGAACAGTGCAGGGCTGGCTATCCCATCTGCCGGCTCACTATCATCAGCGTGCCCATCAGCTGTTCCACCGCCACGGGCTTTCCGCTCTGCTGGTCGGTCGTTTCCTGGCGTTTGTCCGTACTCTGCTGCCGACCATTGCCGGCCTCTCCGGTCTGAGCAACGCACGTTTCCAGTTCTTTAACTGGATGAGCGGTCTGCTGTGGGTGGTGATCCTGACCGCGCTGGGCTTTGCGCTGGGTAAAACCCCGGTGTTCCGCAAATATGAAGACCAGCTGATGTTCTGCCTGATGCTACTGCCATTGGTGTTGCTGGTCGTCGGGCTGGTCGGTTCATTGATCGTACTGTGGCGCAAGAAACGCGCCGATCAGGGGAAAGGGGCGTGATGACCAAACGCCCGCGCTGGCAGTATGTGTTGCTGCTTGCGTTAGCTTTACTGGCGCTCGCCACGCTGTTGGTGCCCTGCATGGTGCGTACCGAAAGCGAACTGCGTATCCGTACCGGCCAGCAGGGCCTTTCGCTACCTGACGGTTTTTATGTCTACCAAAGGCTGGATCAGCGAGGCATTCGCATCAAAAGCATCATCCCGGAAGGCGATGGGCTGGTGATCCGCCTGGACTCGCCGGAACAACAGTTGCTGGCGCGCGAAGCATTGCAAAACATTTTGCCGCCGGGCTACATCATCGCCCTGAGCGAACCCCCTGTTCCTACCCATTGGGTGCGTGAATTTGTACGCGCCCCACTCAATCTGGGATAATATCCCCTTCATATGAAGGGTTTTCCTTTCATTTGGCCTCTTTGTTCAATTAATCACCAATCACCACCGAACTGGGGCGGGTTCTTTGGGGGTCTGCGCTTTCCATGACTATGCTAAAGGTTAGCGTCAGTCAGCAGCGTAAGACTCCTGTCGCACTGCCTTTGCTGGCAGTCAGGAACAGAGGATGCATGCCAATGCATCCCATTAATAAGGAACTGATAACATGAAATTACGCCATCCGGCGTTGCTTGCCCTCCCATTATTGCTCTTGCCGGCCCTGTCATTCGCAGCCGAGAATGGCTGTGTGACCAAGGCACAAGAAATTCAGAAACAGATCGATTACGCCATCCAACACGGCAATACTCAGCGTGCCGCCGGGTTGAAAACGGCATTGAGCGAAGTGCAGACCCATTGCACACCAGCCAACCTGCAGGCCGATCGTCAGAAAAAAATCGATGAAAAACAAAGCAAGGTCACCGAGCGTCAGCAAGAGTTGAAAGAAGCCCAGCAGACCGGCAACCTGGAGAAAGTGGCCAAGAAACAGAAAAAGCTGGCGGAAGCTCAAGCCGAGTTGAAACAGGCCCAGACGGAATAATTTTTTACACCAGCGGATTTATCGCTGAGATCAACGCCACACGGGATTTTTATTGTATATAAAATGGATGCTTAGTGATATCAGCTACCCATCCGCCCTTTGCTCCGGCGAAAAAATCCGCTATGTTGAAAGTCTGTCGAAGTTAACGTTAAGGAATAATCACATGGCACATGATTCAAATGCAGAAAACTTACGCGCTGAACTTAAATCCTTAGCCGATACGCTGGAAGAAGTGTTGAACTCTTCCACCGATAAGCCAAAAGCTGAACTGGAAAAGCTGCGTTCCAAAGCCGAAAGCGCGTTGAAAGATACCCGCGTACGTCTGAGCGATGCCGGGGACAAGATTGCTTCCCAGACCAAACAAATCGCCGGCCAGGCTGATGATTATGTTCGTGATAATCCGTGGACCGGTATTGGTATCGGCGCTGCGGTCGGCGTAGTGCTGGGCGTTCTGCTAGCGCGCCGCTAATTATGGCAGAACAACCGCAAGTTCGTGCACAGGGCCCCGCTAAAGGGGTCCTGGATGTCGCTCAGCGCATCATCACTATTCTGGTCGGTATGGTGGAAACCCGGGTTCGCCTGGCCGTGGTCGAGCTGGAAGAGGAAAAAGCCAACCTCATTCAGTTGCTGATTATGGCCGGCATGACCCTGTTATTCACCGCATTTGGCCTGATGAGCCTGCTGATCCTGATTTTCTGGGCTATCGATCCTGTTTACCGTTTGATGGCGTTAGGCGCGACTACTGGTGTGCTGTTGTTCCTGGCCGTGGTTGGCGCTATCTGGACACTGGTCAAAGCCCGCCGCTCCACGCTGCTGGGTGCGACACGCAAGCAGTTGGAAATCGACCGTTCCGAGCTGGAAGGTGAAAAATGAATCGCCGACGCTATCTGGAATGGAGGAAAGAGAAGCTGATTGGCAAGATCCAGCAACAAAGGCTGGATCTTGCCGAAAACAAAGCCCTGTGGCTGGAAAAAACCGAGCGTATCGATCGCGGCTGGCAAACCCTTTTCGGCCTGCGTAAATATCTGGTGGTCGGCTCCAGTGTGATGGCATTGTACGGCATCCGTCACCCCAGCAAACTGATCCGCTGGTCACGCCGGGCCTTTGGTGCCTTTGGTACTATCCGCTTGATCCAAAAAACGTTTTCCAGCAAATAACTTTCCACCCTTCCATCAATACTTCCGATGTTTTGCCCGCCTTTTCACAGAGGCCTTGCGTTTCTGCCGGTGAAGGCTGGGCAACTTTCTGATTATCCACGATTTGTTAGCACGCTAAAGATTCAATTTTTTTGAAGAAATACGACAGTTTTACTTGCTAACAAAGCGTACTCATCCCGATTAACATTCACCCCATCAAAACGAAACGGGCAGCACAGGGTCAGATACCCGGCATACCGCTCACTAACATGACAAACGCCAAAACTGGCAAACAAAAATCACTTTGGAGTAAATGATGAAAAAATTAGAAGATGCAGGTTTGCTGGTTGCTCGTATTCTGATGCCTATCCTGTTTATCGTGGCAGGCTACGGCAAAATGGGTGATGCCTATGCCGGCACCCAACAGTACATGCAATCGATGGGCGTACCTGGTTTCTTGCTGCCGCTGACCATCCTGCTGGAGTTTGGCGGCGGTCTGGCGATTCTGTTCGGCTTCCTGACCCGTACCGTGGCACTGTTTACCGCCGGTTTTACCATCCTGACCGCGTTACTGTTCCATACTAACTTTGCTGATGGCGTAAACCAGCTGATGTTCATGAAGAACCTGACCATCGCCGGTGGCTTCATCGTACTGGCCGTTGCAGGTCCAGGCGGTTTCAGCATCGACCGCATTTTGAACAAAAAGTGGTAAGGTTTTAACACCGACTCAGGGGCCCGCATGTCGGGCCTTTTTGCTTTTTCACTCGGACACGAAGGAGATTCCCATGGGACAACTCGTCAATGGCGTTTGGCAAGACATCTGGTATGACACCTCATCCACCGGGGGCCGTTTCAAACGCTCAACCTCTCAGTTCCGCAATTGGCTGACCACAGGCGGTCAGCCGGGCGAACACGGAGTCGGGGGTTTTAAAGTGGAAAAAGATCGTTATCACCTGTACGTTTCACTCGCCTGCCCTTGGGCACATCGCACCCTGCTGATGCGCAAATTGAAAGGGCTGGAGTCACTCATTCCCGTTTCCGTGGTGCATCCGCTGATGCTGGAAAATGGCTGGACCTTCGGCACCGACTTCCCTGAAGCCACCGGCGACGGCCTGTACCACTCGGACTTCCTCTACCAGCTTTACCTGCGCGCCGACCCGCACTACACCGGCCGTGTGACGGTGCCAGTACTGTGGGACAAACAGCAACAGACCATCGTCAGCAATGAATCCGCAGATATCATTCGCATGTTCAACAGCGTATTTGATGGTGTTGGCGCACGCGCCGGCGACTATTACCCCACAGAGCTTCGCGGAAAAATTGATGAACTGAACGGTTGGATTTATGATCAGGTGAATAATGGCGTCTATAAGGCCGGTTTCGCCACCAGCCAGGAAGCCTATGACGAAGCGGTAAACGGGGTATTTGACGCATTGGCGCGACTGGAACAGATCCTGGGCCAACAGCGTTACCTGACGGGCGATCGCCTGACCGAAGCCGACCTACGTCTGTGGACCACGCTGATACGTTTCGACCCGGTGTATGTCACCCATTTTAAATGTGACAAACACCGTATCAGCGATTATCTCAACCTGTACGGCTTCCTGCGTGACATCTACCAAATGCCAGGCATTGCCGAAACGGTCAGCCTGCCGCACATCCGCAATCACTATTACCGCAGCCACGCCACTATCAATCCGCACGGAATTATTTCTATCGGGCCGGCGCAAGATTTGGATGAACCACACGGGCGCGACCGGCGTTTCGGTTAATGCACGCCTCCCCTCTGCTTAACGGCAAGGGGGAGTTTTACTGACGTTCCAGTTGGGCGAACAGACGTGGAATTTCGCGCAGGAACCAAGCTTTCGCCTCCCCCATGCTATCACGCCGCCAGGCCATTATAATGTCGGCCTCGCGGCTATATTCCGGCCCCACCACACGTAAGCGCCCTTCTTCAATATCTTTCTCGACTATCGGGTAAGGCATGGTCGCCACGCCCAAACCGGCTAACAAGGCCAGGCGCTTGTCTTCAAGGGTACTGACCGTCAGACGCTGCTGTTTATCCAACAATTGCACGGTTAACACCGGACGCTCACGTGCGGTATCCGCTACCGCAATACCACGGTACTTCACACGCGTCACTTCAGACAGCGGCTCCGGCTCCAGGTGGATGGGATGGTCCGGTGCGGCCACATACACGCTCATCACCTTGTACAACTTACGGGTGTTGATTTCGGACGACGCGCGGAAATGCATATCCGGAGCAATAACAATATCCGCACGCCCCTGTTCCAGCCTTTCCCAGGCACCGGCCAGCACTTCGGTCAAGATCGACACCTGGGTATTGGCCTTCAACGCGAGTTTATCGACCAGCGGAAACAGTTTGCTCGGGGGTGATAGCGCCTCGCTGACAATCGTCAGGTGGGTTTCCCAGCCGCGTGCCAGCGCTTCAGCATCGGTGGTCAGCTTGTCTGCCGCCTCCAGCAGCACCCGTCCACGCTCAAGCAGCATACGCCCGACGTTGGTGAACTTGGTGCGGTGGCCGGAACGGTCGAACAGCACCACATCCAATTCTTCTTCCAATTTTTGCATGGTATAGCTGAGTGCCGAAGGCACGCGTCCCAGCTCATCGGCTGCCGCAGCGAAGCTGCCACGTCGGTCGATCGCATCCATAACCCTTAACGCTTCAAGCGTTAACGCCCGATCTCTGGCCATCGAATCTCTCTGTCAGGAAATTTGAATATACCGAGCAGATTAACTGGCTAACAATCCGCCGTCCAGATGCTTACCATCTAGATAATGAATTTAGAGAGCCGATTGCCATGATTACATGCAGAACAGCACAACAATGCGGGCAAGCTGACTTTGGTTGGCTGCAGGCTCGCTACACTTTTTCTTTTGGGCACTACTTCGATCCCAAGCTGATGGGCTATGCCTCACTGCGGGTGTTAAATCAGGAAGTGCTGGCTCCGGGCGCGTCGTTCCAGCCACGCACCTACCCCAGCGTGGATATCCTGAATTTAATCCTGCAGGGTAAAGCGGAATACCGCGACAGCGAAGGCAATACGGTGAGCGCGAAGGCCGGTGAGACTTTGCTGCTGGCCACCCAGCCGGGGTTGAGTTACAGCGAGCAAAACATCAGCAGTGATACACCGCTGACCCGCTTGCAACTGTGGCTGGATGCCTGCCCAGAGCGCAACAACGAACGCGTGCAACGCCTGATGTTGCCAGAGGCCGGCCTGACACTGCTGGCCTCACCAGACGGTGCTCGGGGCAGCCTGCAGTTGCGTCAACAGGTGTGGATCCACCATCTGGATTTACAGCCGGGCGAACAGCAGACGCTGGCGCTGAACGGACCCCGTGCGTACCTACAATCGATCCACGGCACCCTTGAAGCCCAGGGCGAGCGCAACGACAGCCAAAATCTGACCTGCGGCGATGGGGCGTTTATCCACGAAGAAAACCGCCTGACCATCCGCGCCGAGACACCGCTGCGCGCGCTGCTGATCGATTTGCCAGTGTAATGGGCATCCAGAAAGGAAAAAACCCCGCGTAACTTGCGTCACGCGGGGTTTTCTTTATAGAGGGAGCTGACCGGTAAGCCGGGTTCTGTCGTGGACAGTCATTCCTCTAGGCCAGCAATCGCTCACTGGCTCAAGCAGCCTACCCGGGTTCAGTACGGGCCGTACCATGTGAACCCCTATTTGGCCTTGCTCCGGGTGGAGTTTACCGTGCCACGAACTGTTGCCAGTCGCGCGGTGCGCTCTTACCGCACCCTTTCACCCTTACCTGATCCCGCTTGCGCGGGCCATCGGCGGTTTGCTCTCTGTTGCACTAGTCGTAGGCTTGCGCCTCCCAGGCGTTACCTGGCACCCTGCCCTATGGAGCCCGGACTTTCCTCCCCTCCATCTGTCTCCCCCGAAAGGGACGGCAATGAAGCGGCGACTGTCTGGTCAACTCCGGCGCGGATAGTAGCGTTGCACTCACGGCAGGTCAACCGCTTTACTGCTCTTGTTGCTCTAAAGCATATTTATACAACGCATTTTTCTTCACGCCGTGGATTTCTGCCGCCAGTGCCGCCGCCTTTTTCAGCGGCAGTTCTTTTTGCAGCAATGCCAGGGTACGCAGTGCCTCCAGCGGCAATGCGTCTTCCTGCGCCTTGTGGCCTTCAACGATCAATACCATTTCGCCACGGCGTCGAACTTCGTCTTCCTGCACCCAGGCCAGCAGTTCACCCACCGGCGCGCCGGTGATGGACTCCCAGGTTTTGGTCAGCTCGCGTGCCAGCACCACATAACGTTGCGGCCCCCAGACGGTGACCATGTCCTGCAAACTTTCCAGCAAGCGGTGGGTGGATTCGTAGAAAATCAACGTGCGCGGTTCCTCTGCCAGCGCCATCAGCGTATCCTTACGCCCCTTGGTTTTCGCCGGTAGGAACCCTTCGTAGCAGAAGCGGTCAGAAGCCAAACCGGCGGCACAGAGTGCGGTAGTTGCCGCACAGGCACCTGGCAGCGGCACCACACGGATGCCGGCTTCACGGCAACGGCGCACCAGGTGATAACCAGGATCGTTGATCAACGGCGTACCCGCATCGGAAACCAGCGCAATGCTCTGGCCTTCCTGCAGTTTCGCCAACAGTTGATCGGCCTTTTGTTGTTCGTTATGGTCATGCAGCGCAAACAACCGCGCGCTAATCGCGAAGTGTTGCAGCAGCAACCCGGTATGGCGCGTGTCTTCCGCCGCAATCAGATCAACGCTTTTCAGTACCTCTAACGCACGGTGGGTAATATCCCCTAAATTGCCGATTGGGGTGGGCACCACATACAGCGTTGATGCAGAAATGACTGATTGTTGGTGTTGATTCATTGTTTCATCCGGGTTGCCGATTTAATATTGAGCATCTTGAAAAAAACATCACTGGATACAGTATGCTTTCCTCAACATTCGTTCGTACCAAAGCAGGGCGTTCAAAGCCTGTCCGACTTACCGCAGTTATCGCAGCAGCCCTTTTCCTTGCAGGCTGTCCAAGTCAGGCCCCGCAAACGCCGCCTGCCAATATACAGGACGAAGCGAGCGCCAGTTCCGATTACTATCTGCAGCAGTTGCAGCAAAGCAGCAATGATAACAAGGCTGACTGGCAATTACTTGCTATTCGCGCGTTGTTACGTGAAGGGAAACTGCCGCAGGCCAGTGAACAACTGAACCAACTGCCGAAAAACCTCAGCAGCGTGCAACAGGCGGAAAGCCAGTTGCTGGCCGCAGAACTGCAGGTAGCGAACAAAAGCTACGTCAGCGCGCGCAGCACGCTGGGCCATATCGATAGCGGTTCGCTATCAGCCAACCAGTTGGTGCGATTCTACCAGGCGCAGATCGCGGCCAATCAGAGCAAACCTTCCCTGCCGCTAATCCGCGCTTACATCGCGCAAGAGCCATTGCTAACCGGCAAGGCACATCAGAACAACCTGGATCAAACCTGGCAGTCGCTGTTGCAACTGACACCGCAGGGCATGAACAGCCTGGTGATCAACGCCAATGAGAATGTGTTGCAAGGCTGGCTGGATCTGTTGCGGGTATATCAGGACAACAAGCAGGATCCTGACCTGCTGAAGGCCGGGATTAAAGACTGGCAGAACCGCTATCCGCAGAACCCGGCGGCAAAAACGCTACCGACCCAGCTGAACCAGGTGCTGAACTTTACCCAAGCTTCCACGTCGAAAATCGCCCTGCTGCTGCCGTTGAACGGCCAGGTCAAGGTGTTCGCCGACGCGATCCAAAAAGGTTTTGAAGCGGCTAAATATGGCGTAACGCCTTCTACGCCGGTTCAGCAACAGCAACCCGCCAGCGCACCTGAACAGGCAACGCAGCCGACATCAACCGATCAAAATGCCAATGGGGCGGTGAGCACCTCGGCACCAGATGCGGCCCCGGTGACCACCGCCGAGCCTTCTGCGCCTTCCACTGCGCCAATGACACCGCCGCAGGCCGCTAACGCACAGATTAAGGTGTATGATACCTCCAGCCAGCCGCTGGCCACGTTGCTGACGCAGGCACAACAGGATGGCGCGACCCTGGTGGTCGGCCCTTTGCTGAAGGAAAACGTCGATCAACTGGCCAGCAGCACCACTACTCTGAACGTGCTGGCGCTCAATCAACCGGAAACGCCGAAAGATAACCCGAACATCTGTTACTTCGCCCTTTCTCCGGAAGACGAAGCGCGTGATGCAGCCCGCCACATTTGGGAACAGCAGAAGCGGCAGCCGCTGTTGCTGCTCCCACGTGGTGCCTTCGGCGATCGCGTTGCCAAAGCCTTTAACCAGGAGTGGCAGAAACTGGGTGGCCAAACCGTGCTGCAGCAAGGTATCGGCTCCGCCAGTGAACTGCGCCAGATGGTCAACAGCGGTGGCATTCGCATGTCCGGCACGCCAATCTCCGCTGCTCCGGCGCCGCAGGCGGTGACCATTGCCGGGCTGACTATTCCGGCACCACCAAGCGATATGCCCGCAACCAGCGGTGGCAGCGTAGACTCGGTCTATATCGTCGCCACCCAGTCTCAGTTGACGCTGATCAAACCGATGATCGACATGGCTACCAATTCGCGCAGCAAACCGGCAATGTACGCCAGCTCCCGCAGCTACCAGGCCGGAGCTGGCCCGGACTTCCGCCTGGAAATGGAAGGCCTGCAGTTCAGTGATATTCCATTGCTGGCCGGTGCTAACCCGCAGTTGTTGCAGCAGGCAAGCAGCCAATTCCGCAACGATTATTCGCTGGTACGTCTGTACGCAATGGGGATGGATGCCTGGACATTGTCCAACCACTTTGCTGAAATGCGGCAGTTGCCTGGCTTCCAGGTTTCCGGCACCACTGGCGTACTCACTGCCGCGCCAGGCTGTGTGATTAACAGAAAGCTGCCTTGGCTGCAATATCGTCAGGGCACGGTCGTTCCGGTCTCTTGAGTCAACGCGCCATAGGGGCGGACTATGAGTTACAGGCCCGCCACTATCTGGAACGCGCCGGGCTCACCTTCTGCGCCGCCAATGTGGCGCTGCGCAGCGGTGAGCTCGATCTCATCATGCGCGATGGTCAAACCTGGGTGTTCGTTGAAGTCCGCTACCGTCGCAGTGACGCTTTTGGCGGTGCGGCTGCCAGCGTCACCTATCGCAAGCAGCAACGGTTGCTGCATGCCGCCGCCGTGTGGCTGGCAGGACGCGGAGCCAGTTTTGACACATCGTCTTGCCGTTTTGATGTTTTGGCCATTACCGGTAGCCAGTTAGAATGGATACCCAATGCCTTCAATGCGGATTAAACGCGGTTTACCGGTGCAGACCGGCCCTTTGACTTAGTGGATTAATACAACGTGCTGGATAGAATTAAAGCCTGTTTTACCGAAAGCATCCAAACCCAGATTGCGGCGGCGGAAGCTTTGCCCGACGCCATCTCGCGTGCAGCAATGACGCTGGTTCAATCCTTACTTAACGGCAATAAAATTCTGTGCTGCGGTAACGGCACCTCGGCAGCCAATGCGCAGCATTTCGCCGCCAGCATGATCAACCGCTTTGAAACCGAGCGCCCAAGCCTGCCGGCCATTGCCCTGAATGCCGATAACGTGGTGCTGACCGCGATCACCAACGATCGCCTTCACGATGAAGTCTATGCCAAACAGGTTCGTGCGCTCGGCCACGCAGGCGACGTACTGCTGGCAATTTCCACCCGCGGCAACAGCCGTGATATTGTGAAAGCGGTCGAAGCCGCGGTAACCCGTGACATGACGATTGTCGCGCTTACCGGTTATGACGGTGGGGAACTGGCCGGCTTGCTCGGTCAGCAGGATGTCGAGATCCGCATCCCTTCCCACCGCAGTGCACGCATTCAGGAAATGCATATGCTGACTGTAAATTGCCTATGCGACCTGATAGATAATACGTTGTTTCCCCACCAGGACGATTAAGGAACTGAGATGAAGCTAAAAGCCACATTTGCAGTGCTGTCCAGCGCCCTGCTGTTACAAGGTTGTATTGCAGGCGTTGTCGTTGGCAGCGCCGCTGTCGCCACTAAAACGGCCACCGACCCACGCAGCGTGGGTACTCAGGTAGACGATGGGACGCTGGAAGCCCGGGTTGAAAATGCCCTGAGCAAAGATCAGCAGCTGAAAAAAGAGGCTCGGGTGGTCGCAACGGCCTACCAGGGTAAAGTCCTGCTGACTGGCCAATCGCCAAGCACCGATCTGGCGGCGCGTGCCAAGCAGATTGCTATGGGTGTTGAAGGCACCACCGAAGTGTATAACGAGATCCGTCAGGGAACGCCGGTTAGCCTGAGCACAGCCTCTTCCGATACCTGGATCACCACCAAGCTCCGTTCACAGCTGCTCACCAGCGATACGGTGAAGTCATCCAACGTGAAAGTGACCACAGAAAATGGCGAAGTGTTCTTGCTGGGCCTGGTCACCCAACAGGAAGGCCAGTCTGCGGCGCAGATCGCCAGCCAGCTGAGCGGCGTGAAACACGTCACCACCGCCTTCACCTTCGTTAAATGATCCTTCAGGCAAGGGGCCTTCCCCTTGCCGCTTTTCGGCACGCTTCCCCGCTGTTTTACCCTAGTTTAATGAGTCGCGTTTAAAGTCATCTCTCACTTCATTACGGATAAAATTCAAATGGACAGAATTTTAATCGGTTTTCTCACTGCCGTTTCTTTATTCACCACCGGAGTTTCCGCCGCCAATCCGCCACAGGACGCGCCCCGCGCCGAGCACGCCCCGACCCCGATGGCCGATCAAACCGTAGCTACCGAAGGCGCGATCACGGTCAACCAGGTAAAAATCAACTATCAGGCGCAAACCGGGGTGCTGGAATTGAGTAAAGACGACCCGGAAGATCCCGTGACCGGCATGTTCTATGTCGCGTATTTCAAAAAGAATGAGAATAAGAACGAGAACAGGCCGATTACCTTTATCTACAACGGCGGGCCGGGCTCCGCCTCGCTTTGGCTGCATATGGGGGCACTCGGGCCTAAACGGGTTATCGCTACTCAGCCAGAGAAAACACAGCTGGCACCTTACCAACTAACCGATAACCAATACAGCCTGCTCAACGTCAGCGATCTGGTGTTTATCGATGCCCCCGGAACGGGTTACAGCCGCTTTTCCAGTAGTGCCGCCAGCCAACCGGAGAGAGCGCAGCAAAAATCACAGAGTGCCAGCAACGTTTATGGCGTCAACGGCGATGCTCAGGCTTTTTCTCAGTTTATCGTTCAGTTTCTAACGCATTACCAACGCTGGAACTCACCTAAATATTTATTGGGTGAAAGCTACGGCACTACCCGCTCGGTGGTATTAGCCGAGACGCTAAAAAATCAGAATATCGATCTTAACGGCATTATCCTGATGTCGCAGTTTCTGAACTACGACAATAATGTCGACGACCCCAATCAAAACCCCGGCGTCGATCAGCCTTACTATCTGGCACTGCCCACCTACGCGGCCAGCGCGTGGTACCACCAGCGGCTGCCGGGCAAACACCAGGGCCTGCAAACCTTGTTAGACCAGGCCGAGAAGTTTGCTCTGGGGACTTATGCCCAGGCATTGCTGCAAGGTACCAATCTGCCTGAAAAAGATCGCCAAACGCTCGCCGATCAGCTTTACCAATTTACCGGTATTTCGGCCGATTATTGGCTCAAGGCCAATCTGCGCCTAAGTGGGCCGGTTTTCGCCAAACAGCTGTTGAGCGGCCAGGACGAGACCATTGGCAGAATCGATACCCGCTATCGTGGACCGTCGCTGGATAATATCGCCGAAACGTCCAATTACGATCCCAACATCAGTGCAATTACTTCCGCCTACGTCGCGCAATTCCACGATTATCTCGGCAAGACGCTGCATTTTAGCGCCGACCAAAACTATCGCGCCTTTTCCGATGAGATCTATGACTGGAACATGTCCAGCAACAGCCGGGACAGATCATTTAACGTGTTGCCGAGCCTGTCGCGGGTGATGAAAATGAACCCGGCAATGAGAGTGATGGTGATAGGCGGGGTTTACGATCTGGCCACGCCTTACTTCGTCGCCAAATATGAGATGAGCCATCTGCCCGTGTCGCCCAAACTACGCGACAATATCCGTTTTTATTGGTATGACACCGGGCATATGCCTTACGTGGATGAACCATCGCTCAAAAAGATGCATGCGGATTTAAGTGCATTCATCAGCAATAAGTCCTGATGTGGCATTAGTCGCCGAAGAGAGATACCTTGCCCGAAAGCAGGGTATCTCTTGGTTAATCGAGCTTATTCTCTTTCAGGAAGCCTTCCCCACCCAACTGGCGCATCTGGCGCATGATCCACTGCTGTCGCTGTATGACATAGCCGGAAGGCGCATTGGCCTTGAAGCGATGCGGATTGGGCAACACCGTCGCCAGCAGTGCGGCCTCCGAGGCAGTCAGACGCTTGGCCGGTTTATTGAAAAAGCGCCGTGACGCTTCTTCCACACCGAATACACCGTCGCCGAACTCCACTATGTTCAGATAAACCGTCAGGATCCGTCGCTTGGTCCACACCAGTTCAATCCCCGATGTCAGCCCGGCCTCCAGCCCTTTACGCAGCCAGCTGCGGCCATCCCACAGGAACAGGTTCTTCGCCGTTTGCTGGGACAGCGTAGAGGCACCACGGATGCGCGTGGGCCGACGTTCGTTGTGGCTAAGCGCCTTTTCGATCGCCGCCACGTCAAACCCCCAGTGCTCCGGGAATTTCTGATCTTCCGCCGCCATCACCGCCAACGCCATCTGCGGGGATATATCGTCCATCGACACCCAATCGGAATGCGCCACATAACCAAAATCGCCACTCAGCCAGGCGCCGATCTGCCGCTCAACCATCACAGCAGAAAAAGGCACTGGCAGAAAAGCAAAGGCAAGGATCCCCAGTAGCCATACGCCAACCAACGCAATTAATCCACGTTTCAGCCAAAACCAGGGCCGGGAAAAAATCGATTTGCCCGCAGATTTTCTCATTCAGTCAAATCCAGCACCCGTGAAACCAGTTTATCAATTCCGCTGGCCGCCTCAGCGATAGATTTCGCCAGCATATAGGCCGGTGTAGTCACCACTTTGTTCTCGATATCCACTACGATGTCATCTACCGGGCAAATCACCGGCTCGCCGCCCATGGCATCAATCACTTCACCGAGGTCGGGATCGTTGCCAATGGTCAGCCGCACTTGTTGATCCAGCAACTTCGGCAGCAAGGCGGGTGCAATGCACATAAAACCAATTGGTTTATTTGCCTTATGCATTTGCTGCGTTAACTTAGCCAAATCCTTATCAATCCAGCATTCCGCCCCTTCGCTGGCGAAACTGCTGAGGTTCTTTGCCGCACCAAAGCCACCGGGGACGATCAAGGCATCGAGTTGGCTGGCGTCGGCCTGCGAAAGCGGCTGGACCTTCCCCCTGGCAATGCGTGCAGACTCCACTAAAACATTGCGACTCTCCGGCGTTTCATCGCCAGATAAATGATTAATAACATGAAGTTGAGGTTTTTCAGGGGCAAAGCACACCGCCTGCACCCCCGCCCGGTCCAACGCCAGCAGCGTCAGAACGGCTTCATGGATCTCCGTACCGTCATAAACCCCACAACCGCTTAACACTACGCCAACGTTTTTCATCACCCTTCCTCCTGTCGCTACTGTCAACTGGTAAGTGCTCTGAGTTGACAAACACTAATCTACATCACACATTTTAATGAATCTTCTAACAAGAGCGCTTACATTTGCTATGTTGTTGGCTGTATGATGTTTAGGAGTTCTCTACAACCTGCTCGACCAGAACATTAAAACCAATACGCAGGTTCACAATTTCCCTGGTGTTGGCGCAATATTAGCGCACCCCGGCCTAGGTCGGGGTCATTTTTTTTCAGCTTCAGCTTCCGCTACCCACCCACGCAGTACCTGCACATCGTTGCGCCATTCCTGATTCAACTCATCAACCCAATCCTGCACGTTATCCCACCAGGCCGGCAGCGTAGGGGTTTGAATTTGCTGCGCAATCTGTTGCAAATGACGCAGGCCAACCGAGCCGGCGGCACCTTTGATTTTATGCCCCTCCTCCGTGATGCCTTTCTGGTCGCGCGCCGTCATGTTGGAATCCAGCACCGCCAGGTAACCCGGCATCATCTGCTCAAACATCTCCAGGCTCTGATGAATCAACTGCGGCCCCACCAGGTCCATATACTGTTCCAGCATGGTGGTATCCAGTAAAGACTCATTAATCTTCATCGTCTTTTGCTCCGTTTTCTTTGTGGTGTGAGAGGGTTCATGATCCCAGTACTGTTTAATCACCCTGGTCAGCGCCGGTACCGACAGCGGCTTACTCAGCACATCGTCCATTCCCGCGTCGAGGTACTCTTTTTTGTCTTTCAGCACGTTGGCTGTCAGCGCAACCAGCGGTGGCAGTACCTGCCCGGCATAGCGTTCACGCAGTATCCGGGCGATATCCAGCCCGGTCATATCCGGCAGTTGGATGTCCAGCAGCACCAAATCGAACTCGTCCGGATCAAACATGGCCAGCGCATCCTGGCCGTTCATTGCCACTTCAACGCTGTTGCCCAGCTTCTCCAGCACCGAACGCGCCACAATCACGTTCAGCTCAATATCTTCCACCAGCAGGATATGCAGCGCCGGCAATGGCAGTTCCTCTTCGACTGCGGTTTCACTTTCTGCTTCCTGCACCGCCGGTGCCTTGATGGATAAGGTGAAGCAAGAACCCTGCCCCTGCACGCTGCTAACGGTGATATCACCGCCCATGCTCTGCGCCAGGCGCTTGGAAACCGCCAGCCCAATGCCGGTACCGGTCGCCGGACGGCCGCCGTGCTGATCCTTCACCTGATAATACATGGCGAAGATCTTGTCCTGTTCATCCTGCGGAATGCCCATGCCGGAGTCTTCCACTTCAAACACCAGCCGATCCTGTTCTTCACGCCGCACCCGCACCACGATTTGCCCCTGCGGGGTAAACTTCACCGCGTTGCCGATCAGATTCCACAGGATCTGCCGCAGGCGGGTACCATCGGCGATGATTTGTTGCGGCAGCGGTTGTTGCGGCTCCATCACAAACTGCAGCCCTTTCGGCTGCACCAGTAGGCCGGAGAGGTTTTCCAAATCGGCCAGGAAGCCAGTAAAGTCCACCGGTTGATTGTCGAGCTGCACTTTACGGCGCTCGAGTTTGTCCATCTCGATAATGTCATTGAAGATATTACCCAGCGTGATGGCGCTGACATGGATGGTTTTGAGGTATTTCAGCTGTTCGTCGTTTAACTCGGTGTCGAGCAGAATGCGACTCAGGCCGACGATGCCGTTAAGCGGCGTACGAAGCTCGTGGCTGATCGTTGAGATGAAGGTGGTCTTGTCCCTGCTGGCGTTCTCCAACGCGTCCTGATAGCGCTTACGCTCGGTTATATCGCGGCCAAAGCCCATAAGGCCGTGGCGTTTGCCCACGCGGTCGTAAAACGGCACCTTGCGAAGCTCAAAACAGGCCTTGCGACCATCCGGGTAAACCAGCCACTGTTCGTAGGTCAGTGAGACGTTGTGACGAAACACTTTCTCGTCGGTTTCGATGACCTTCTCGGCAATTTCCTCACCGTAGACGTCAAAGGGGGTCAGACCGATCAGCTGCTTTTCGCTTTTGCCGGTCAGCAGTTCCATCGCCCGGTTACAGCCAGAGAACTCTTTGTCTTCGTTGCGGTAATAAACCAGATCCGGTGAGGCATCGAGGAAGGAGCGCAACAGCGCCGACTGCTGGCCCAGTTCTATCTGCGCCAGTTCACGTTGCTCCATCTCTCCCGTCAGTTTGTCCATCACCTGCTGACGTTCTTCTTCCGCCTTGATACGGTCGGCAATTTCCTGATTCAGTTGGCTGATGTTGTCCTTAAGCTGTTGGTTCAGCTCCAGGTCGCGGTGGCGCATCTCTTCGAGCTTATCCACCAGCCGCGTCAGGCGCTGGCGTGACTCCTCAAGCTGTTCGACCACCACCGACAGAAAGTAGACCGCCCATGGCGTAATCAGCAGGCCGAAGAAGATTGAGCGCACCACGTCGATGCTTTCGACTTCCCCGCGCAGCAACATGGTGACCGCCATCTGTACCACCATCGCCAGCACCACCAGCGCCGATGCCAGCAGCAGCGAAAAGCGTACCAGCCCCAATTTTACCATTAAATCAACGTAATACTGGGCTAACACCCGGATTTGCTTCATAGCCGCTCCCATCAGACAGAATCTTGTAAATCATACCGTAAAACCCCGGTGAGATAAGAAAGCAAACGCCGAAGTGTGGGAAAGATTGCAAATCAAAACAGTGCGCAAGGACGATATTGCTGCTTTTTTTCCAACGCGCTGCCCTGACCGCCATGGCGTTGCAGATAGCCCCCCACCGCCTGCATGCCGTTCCAACGGTTTTCGCACCATAATGGTGCCAACAGCGTCGGCCGACGGGCACTGGCGGAGATGCGGTGATACACCACCTCTTTCGGCGTATGGCGGATTATCTCACCGGCACTGCAGGCATACTCCTCGAGCGCCAACTCAGGCAAGCGCCCAGCCTGCCAGACCCGCGACAGGGTACTGCCGGTCACAATAGCGCCAACTGCTCGGCAATACTTTGCTGCTGCATCTGTTCATCGGCGAAAGAGGCCACATTGCAGAAGGTACCGCCACCGCGCCCAAGCCGGCCATCGCGGTTCGGGCAACTGAAACCGCCATGCAGCGTGAGTTTATGGATCTTTTCACCGTAGCGGCGCTGAAGATCGGTGCCAAACATATTGACTAATTGCGGCAACTGCATAATCTTGGAGCTCTCTGTGCTCAAAGCCCGTGATGCTAATAAGAAACGGCTTTTCCCACGATGACAGAGATCAACGCTTTCCCCGCAAGGCTTCAACAGGCATAACTATTCATTATAAATGCAAATAAAATCACTCCAGCCGAGATGAATTTTTCTTATTCTCACGCAACCGTTCACGTCAATATGACAAAGCGATGAAAAATAGTTATAAACAACGAAAAATAATGACTTATTAGAATAAAATTCCGACATTCCCACCCGCACTAGCATGGTGCAGAGATTCAGGCGTTGCACTATAGTGAGACAGCTCACATTTCTCCGGGAGTTATGGCTCTCCTGAGCAAGCCCAAAAACTTAAACAACATATTAAATATCAATTAATTAACTGTTAAATACCCCGTAAGAAACCCCCTTAGGCCTATAGTTGACCTGCGTATTCTTTCTCGCTAAGTTGGAACTCCGCTGGAAGCTTTCTGGACGGGCAAACGTCTCGTCATATTTATGCAGTAATTTAAGACTCCCTCTTAAAACAAGTCATTTACCACTTGTGAGAACCGTCACGAGAGGCCATTAACGGAGGGCGGAAAAGCAGATCGGCGCTATTAAGCTTGCTGATTGGACTTCTGCCAACGTTGGGAAGCCCGCTCGTGAGTCGGTTGTGAGAGTCACGCAGAGCCTGGGGAGGTTCACTGATTATGTTGTACGATAAATCCCAAGAGCGGGACAACTGTGGTTTCGGCCTGATCGCCCACATAGAAGGCGAACCTAGCCATAAGGTGGTGCGTACGGCTATTCACGCACTTGCCCGTATGCAGCACCGTGGCGCAATCCTTGCTGACGGCAAGACTGGCGACGGTTGCGGCCTGTTATTGCAAAAGCCCGACCGCTTTTTCCGCATGGTGGCGGAAGAGCGCAGCTGGCGTTTAGCCAAAAACTACGCCGTTGGCATGATGTTCCTCAGCCAGAATGAAGAGGAAGCCCGTGCCAGCCGCCGCATTGTCGAAGAAGAGCTGCAGAATGAAACGCTGTCGGTCGTTGGCTGGCGTGAAGTGCCGACCAACCCGGACGTATTGGGTGAGATCGCCCTCTCTTCTCTGCCACGCATTGAACAAATCTTCGTTAACGCCCCGGCAGGTTGGCGCCCACGTGATATGGAACGCCGCCTGTTTATCGCGCGTCGCCGTATCGAGAAGCGCGTCCAGGACGACAGCTTCTACGTCTGCAGCTTCTCGAATCTGGTTACGATCTATAAAGGCCTGTGCATGCCTGCGGATCTGCCGCGTTTCTATCTTGATTTGGCGGACTTGCGCCTGGAGTCGGCCATCTGCCTGTTCCACCAGCGTTTTTCCACCAATACCGTGCCACGCTGGCCGCTGGCACAGCCGTTCCGCTATCTGGCGCACAACGGTGAGATCAACACCATCACCGGCAACCGTCAGTGGGCGCGTGCCCGTACTTATAAATTCCAGACGCCGCTGATTCCGGACTTGCAGACTGCTGCGCCGTTTGTTAACGAAACCGGTTCCGACTCCAGCTCGCTGGATAACATGCTGGAACTGTTGTTGGCGGGCGGGATGGATCTGATCCGTGCCATGCGCCTGCTGGTGCCGCCGGCCTGGCAGAACAACCCGGATATGGACACTGACCTGCGCGCCTTTTTCGACTTCAACTCGATGCACATGGAGCCGTGGGACGGCCCTGCCGGCATCGTGATGTCCGACGGCCGCTACGCTGCCTGTAACCTTGACCGTAACGGCCTGCGTCCGGCGCGCTACGTCATCACCAAAGACAAACTGATTACCTGCGCCTCGGAAGTCGGTATCTGGGACTACCAGCCCGATGAAGTGGTTGAGAAAGGCCGCGTAGGCCCTGGCGAACTGATGGTGATCGACACCCGCAGCGGCAGGATCCTGCACTCCGCCGAAACCGATAACGATCTGAAAAGCCGCCATCCGTATAAAGAGTGGATGGAAAAAAACGTCAAGCGTCTGGTGCCGTTCGAAGATCTGCCGGCCGATCAGGTGGGCAGCCGTGAGCTGGACGACTCGCAGCTTGAAACTTACCAAAAGCAGTTTGGCTACAGCAGCGAAGAACTGGATCAAGTGATCCGCGTGCTGGGTGAGATCGGCCAGGAAGCCACGGGTTCAATGGGTGACGATACCCCGTTTGCCGTGCTCTCCAGCCGTCCGCGCATTATTTATGACTATTTCCGTCAGCAGTTTGCCCAGGTGACCAACCCACCGATCGACCCGCTGCGTGAAGCACATGTGATGTCGCTGGCGACCAGCATCGGCCGCGAAATGAACGTGTTCTGCGAGGCCGAAGGCCAGGCGCACCGTTTAAGCTTCAAATCGCCGATCCTGCTGTACTCCGACTTCAAACAGCTCACCACGCTGGAAGGCGAATACTATCGCGCCGATACGCTCGATCTGACCTTTGATCCGGCGGAGCAGGATTTGGAGCAGACTATCCGTGCCCTGTGCGACGAAGCAGAACGCAAAGTCCGCGACGGTGCCGTACTGCTGGTGTTGTCGGACCGCGCGATCTCCACCAGTCGTCTGCCGGTACCTGCGCCTATGGCCGTAGGGGCGATCCAGACCCGTTTGGTAGAGAAAAGCCTGCGTTGTGACGCCAACATCATTGTCGAAACCGCCAGTGCCCGCGATCCGCACCATTTCGCCGTGTTGCTGGGCTTCGGTGCAACGGCGGTCTACCCGTACCTGGCCTACGAAACCCTGGCCAAACTGGTAGATACCCAGGCGATCGACAAGAAATACCGTGAAGTGATGCTGAACTACCGTAACGGCATCAACAAAGGCCTGTACAAGATCATGTCCAAAATGGGCATCTCGACGATTGCCTCTTACCGCTGCGCCAAACTGTTCGAGGCCGTCGGTCTCCATCGCGATCTGTCCGATCTGTGCTTCCAGGGCGTGGTCAGCCGTATCGGCGGTGCCAGCTTCGGTGATATCCAACAGGATCTGCAAAACCTTTCCAGGCGTGCGTGGCTGAAACGCAAACCGCTGGAACAGGGCGGCCTGCTGAAGTTCGTCCACGACGGCGAGTACCATGCGTACAACCCTGACGTGGTGAGCACACTGCAAACCGCAGTCCACAGCGGCAAATACAGCGACTATCAGGCGTACGCCAAGCTGGTGAATGAACGCCCGGTGGCGATGCTGCGCGACCTGTTGGCCATCACGCCGAAAGGCACGCCAATCCCGGTCGATCAGGTTGAACCGGCAGAATCGCTGTTCAAACGCTTCGATACCGCGGCCATGTCTATCGGTGCTCTGAGCCCGGAAGCGCATGAGTCGCTGGCAATCGCCATGAACAGCCTCGGCGGTTTCTCCAACTCCGGCGAAGGCGGCGAGGATCCGGCTCGTTACGGCACCAACAAGGTGTCACGCATCAAGCAGGTGGCATCTGGCCGTTTCGGTGTGACACCAGCCTACCTGGTGAATGCCGATGTCATCCAAATTAAAGTGGCGCAAGGGGCCAAGCCGGGTGAAGGCGGCCAGTTGCCGGGCGATAAGGTGACCCCTTATATCGCCAAGCTGCGTTACTCGGTACCGGGCGTGACCCTGATATCGCCACCGCCGCACCACGACATCTACTCGATTGAAGATCTGGCGCAGCTGATTTTCGACCTGAAACAGGTCAACCCGAAGGCGATGATTTCGGTGAAACTGGTGTCAGAACCGGGCGTGGGTACCATCGCCACCGGCGTAGCGAAAGCCTATGCCGACCTGATCACCATTGCCGGCTACGATGGCGGTACCGGTGCCAGCCCGCTGTCTTCGGTGAAATACGCCGGCTGTCCGTGGGAACTGGGCTTGGTGGAAACCCAGCAGGCGCTGGTGGCTAACGGCCTGCGCCATAAAATCCGCTTGCAGGTAGACGGCGGCCTGAAAACCGGCGTGGATATTGTCAAAGCGGCGATCCTCGGCGCGGAAAGCTTTGGTTTCGGCACCGGTCCTATGGTGGCGCTGGGCTGTAAATATCTGCGTATCTGTCATCTGAATAACTGCGCAACCGGCGTAGCGACTCAGGATGAAAAACTGCGCCGCGATCACTACCACGGCCTGCCGGAACGTGTGACCAACTACTTCCAGTTTATCGCGCGTGAAACCCGCGAGATTATGGCGCAACTGGGAGTCAGCCAACTGGTAGATCTGATTGGCCGCACCGATTTCCTGACTTCGCTTCCCGGCATTTCTGCCAAGCAAAACAAGCTGGATCTGTCGCCGTTGCTGCAAACCGCCACGCCGCATCCGGGCAAGGCGCTGTACTGCACCGAAAGCAGCAACCCGCCATTCGACCAGGGGCTGATGAACAAAGATCTGCTGGCGCAGGCGCAACCGCATATCGAAGCCAGACAAAGCAAGGCTTTCTACTTTGATATCCGCAATACCGACCGTTCCGTGGGCGCTACCCTGTCCGGGGCTATCGCAACCGTGCATGGCGATCAAGGCATGGCCGCCGACCCAATCAAGGCGCACTTCTCCGGTACCGCCGGCCAGAGCTTCGGCGTCTGGAATGCTGGTGGGGTTGAACTGACCCTGACCGGCGACGCCAACGACTACGTCGGTAAAGGCATGGCTGGTGGCCGTATCGCGGTACGTCCGCCGATTGGTTCTGCGTTCCGCAGCCACGAAGCCAGCATCATCGGCAATACCTGCTTGTATGGCGCGACCGGCGGGAAGTTGTTCGCCGCCGGTCGTGCAGGCGAACGCTTTGCCGTGCGTAACTCCGGTGCCATCACCGTCGTCGAAGGTATCGGTGACAACGGGTGTGAATACATGACCGGCGGCATTGTCTGCGTAATGGGTAAAACCGGCATCAACTTTGGTGCGGGCATGACCGGCGGCTTCGCCTATGTTCTGGATGAAGACGGCGAGTTCCGCAAACGTGTGAATCCAGAGTTGGTCGAAGTGTTGGATGTCGAACAACTGGCTATCCATGAAGAGCACCTGCGCGGCTTGATTACCGAGCACGTCCAGGCGACCGGTTCTTCGCGTGCGGAAGAGATCCTGGCCAACTGGCCGGAATGGGCGCCGAAGTTCGCTCTGGTCAAGCCGAAGTCCAGTGATGTCAAAGCATTGCTGGGTCACCGTAGTCGAACCGCCGCCGAGTTGCGGGTTCAGGCGCAGTAAGAGGTCATTAATGAGTCAGAATGTTTATCAATTTATCGACCTGCAGCGCGTTGATCCGCCAAAGAAACCGCTCAAGATCCGTAAAATTGAGTTTGTAGAGATTTACGAGCCGTTTTCGGAAAGTCAGGCGAAGGCGCAGGCGGACCGTTGTCTGTCCTGCGGTAACCCTTATTGCGAATGGAAATGTCCGGTTCACAACTACATCCCGAACTGGCTGAAGCTGGCGAATGAAGGCCGCATCATGGAGGCTGCGGATCTGGCGCACCAGACCAATAGCCTGCCGGAAGTGTGTGGTCGCGTTTGCCCGCAGGATCGTCTGTGTGAAGGGTCCTGCACCCTGAACGACGAGTTCGGTGCAGTGACCATCGGTAACATCGAGCGCTATATCAGCGATAAAGCGATTGAGATGGGCTGGAAACCGGACATGTCCCACGTGCTGCCTACCGGCAAACGAGTTGCGGTTATCGGTGCCGGCCCAGCCGGTCTGGCCTGTGCCGATGTGCTGACCCGTAACGGAGTGAAAGCGGTGGTCTACGATCGTCACCCGGAGATCGGCGGCCTGCTGACCTTCGGGATCCCGGCCTTCAAGCTGGAAAAAGAAGTGATGGTGAAACGCCGTGGCATCTTCAGCGAGATGGGCATTGAGTTCCAACTCAATACCGAAGTGGGCAAAGACATCACCATGGAGACGCTGCTGAGCGAGTTTGACGCGGTGTTCCTCGGCGTCGGTACCTATCAGTCAATGCGCGGTGGCCTGGAGAACGAGGATGCGCCGGGCGTTTATGATGCACTGCCGTTCCTGATCGCCAACACCAAGCAGTTGATGGGCTATCAGGCTGAGCAGCACGAGCCTTATGTCAGCATGGAAGGCAAACGCGTGGTAGTTCTGGGCGGTGGTGACACCGCGATGGACTGCGTGCGTACCTCTATCCGTCAGGGGGCTACCGACGTTATCTGCGCCTACCGCCGTGATGAAGCCAACATGCCAGGCTCCAAACGCGAAGTGAAAAACGCGCGTGAGGAAGGGGTTGATTTCAAATTCAACCTGCAGCCGCTGAGCATCGAACTCAACAGCGCTGGTCGCGTGGCCGGAGTGAAAATGGTTCGTACCCAGTTGGGTGCACCGGATGCCAACGGCCGCCAGATTGCTGAGCAGGTGCCAGGTTCCGAGCACATCATTGATGCCGATGCGGTGGTCATGGCCTTTGGTTTCCGTCCGCACCAGATGGACTGGTTGGCCGCGCACGACGTTGAGCTCGACAAGCAGGGCCGCATTGTGGCGCCGGAAAACACCGATAATGCCTTCCAGACCAGCAACCCGAAAATCTTCGCCGGTGGCGATGCGGTGCGTGGGTCGGATCTGGTGGTGACGGCGATTGCCGAAGGTCGTAAAGCTGCCGATGGCATCATGAGCTACCTGGAAGTCTAATCTTCCGTCAGCGTTTCCCCAAAGGGCCCGCAGGTGATCTGCCGGGCCCTTAGTTTTTTCCACCGCATCCACACGCTTTGTAACAACCACCCTCACAGCGCAACGCCTGAAGCGCTATAGTATTCAGTCAGCATCACTCAGAGGCGCGGTCGTGCCTGATATCTTGATAAGGATAGTTCACCATGAAATTGCCTATTCCCTTATTAACCGGCGCACTGCTGGTTGTCAGTTTCAACTCACTGGCTTCGTCGCTGGATCCTCAAGAAGTGGGTTACAATATTGAAGCACGCGGTGCGGCACCGGTAGTCGCTCAACTGGCCAAGGCAAGCCAGCTTGCGGCGATAGAAAACAGCATCAAACTGGGTGACGACAGCTGGATCGCGCTGGCCCCCAAACTGGCCAATGGCGGCAACGCGGCCTTCACCACCGGCATCAAATCCGCCCTGTCCTTTGCATTGGCCTACAACCCAGCCGCGGTGCTGCATGCCCTCGACAAGGGCAATAACCTGCCCATCAACGACATCTGTAGCGCGCCCCCTGAAGTGCAAGGCGACACAGCCATTACCTCGTTTAAACAGCGCGCGACCCACGCACTCACCACCGTGCGTATCGGTGACCTCAGCGCCCCACGTGATGCCTGTATTGCATCACTGAAAAGCTGAGGATTTGCCGGATCGCAAGCCATAAAAAAGGCCGCCGAAGCGACCTTTACTGTTTACTGCTGCAGGATTATTTCACCACGCGCAGTGCCGGGCGGCCACCACGTGGTGGCGGTGGCGGCTCGTCGTCTGGATCATTACCTTCATCCAGATCGGGGAGATCGCCATCAATCACCGACATCAGGCTTTCCGAAGGGATCGTCTCATTGTCCAAACCCTCAAACGTGCCTTCCACTTCATAAGCGGCCTCCGGTTCGAACATGGTACCTGCGCCATTTTCACGGGCATAAATTGCCAGCACCGCGGCCATTGGCACCCAGACTTCACGTGGCACACCACCGAAACGTGCGTTGAAATGCACGTCATCGTTGCCTAATTCCAGGTTGCCTACCGCACGCGGCGCGATGTTCAGAACGATCTGACCATCACGGGCGAATTCCATCGGCACTTGCACGTCAGGACGCGTCACATCCACCACCAGGTGCGGAGTCAACTGATTCTCCAACAGCCAGTCATAGAAAGCTCGCAGCAGATACGGACGGCGCGGAGTCATCTGAGACATATCCATAACACTTAGCCCCGAGTCTGCAGGCGCATTTCGCGCTCGGCTTCGGTCAGGGAGGCCAGGAAGGCGTCACGCTCAAACACGCGAGTCATGTAGCCTTTCAGCTCTTTGGAACCGGCGCCGCTCAGTTCAATGCCCAACTGCGGCAAACGCCACAGCAGCGGCGCCAGGTAGCAATCCACCAGACTGAACTCTTCGCTCATGAAGTACGGGGTCTGACCAAAGATAGGGGCAATCGCCAGCAGCTCTTCGCGCAGTTGACGGCGAGCTGATTCAGCGTCCTGGCCGTTGCTCTGCTCGATTTTGTACATCAGCGAATACCAGTTTTTCTCGATGCGCAACATCATCAGGCGGCTCTCACCACGAGCAACCGGGTAGACCGGCATCAATGGTGGGTGCGGGAAACGCTCATCGAGGTATTCCATGATGATACGGGATTCATACAGGGTCAGTTCGCGATCGACCAGGGTAGGCACCGTCTGGTACGGGTTGAGGTCAATCAGATCCTGCGGCAGGTTATCCAACTCAACCTGCTCAATCTCAACGCTGACACCTTTCTCCGCCAGTACGATACGTACTTGATGGCTAAAAATGTCGGTCGGGCCAGAGAACAGCGTCATTACCGAACGTTTGTTGGCAGCGACAGCCATGAAAACCTCCAAGTTATCTAGAAAATACTGCGAATAGCCAACTGACAGGCTGCTATCCTGAATGATCTTGACCGCAGGCCAGCAACTTGCAGCGAAACCTTAGGTCATAAAAACGGCCTCGGAGGTAGACTGATAACTGCTGCATGGCGAACAGGCGCAAAAGTGGATGATAGTTTACCAGATTTTGCTTGTTTTGTGGGGGCTGTGCGGTGATTTCGTATTGAATTGTCTGATATACCAAAGATTTTAGTAGCGACAAGTTGATTTTCAGGCATAAAAAAACCCGGTGAAACACCGGGTTTTTGGCGTAAATTCCACTGCCGAGGCAGTAAAAAATTAACGCTTGGAGAACTGCGGACGACGACGTGCTTTACGCAGGCCGACTTTCTTACGTTCAACCTGACGGGCGTCACGAGTAACGAAGCCAGCTTTACGCAATTCACCGCGCAGAGTCTCGTCGTACTCCATCAGTGCACGGGTGATACCGTGACGGATAGCGCCAGCCTGACCAGAGATACCACCACCTTTAACGGTGATGTACAGGTCAAACTTACCAACCATGTCGGTCAGTTCCAACGGTTGACGAACTACCATGCGGGCAGTTTCGCGACCGAAGTACTGTTCCAGACTACGCTGGTTAATTACGATGTTACCACTGCCCGGCTTGATGAAAACGCGAGCGGCGGAGCTTTTGCGGCGACCAGTGCCGTAGTATTGATTTTCAGCCATTGCCTATAATCCCGATTAGATGTCAAGAACTTGCGGTTGCTGTGCCGCGTGAGTGTGCTCGGTGCCCGCGTAAACTTTCAGTTTACGGAACATTGCACGACCCAACGGACCCTTTGGCAGCATGCCTTTAACCGCGATTTCAATCACACGCTCTGGGTTGCGGGCAATCATCTCTTCAAAGGTCGCTTGCTTGATACCACCGACGTAGCCGGTGTGACGGTAATACACTTTGTCTGTACGCTTGTTGCCGGTTACAGCAACTTTTTCTGCGTTCAGAACGATGATGTAGTCACCGGTATCAACGTGCGGGGTGTATTCCGCTTTATGCTTGCCGCGCAGACGACGAGCCAGTTCAGTAGCGAGACGGCCTAAAGTTTTACCATCTGCATCAACAACGTACCAGTCGCGTTTTACGCTCTCTGGTTTAGCTGTAAAAGTTTTCATTAGAAAGCTTACCCAATAATTAGTTACACGTTGGTGAACACCCAAACGCTCGAAAACAGTTGAGGCTCACACGACCATACAAGTCCAGCAAACCTACCCCTTCGAATAGCCATTGCCGGCACTAAAAAGTTTTTGGGAAAAAAACTTTGTTGTAACGTGGGGTCGCAAGATTATAGAGAAGTCGCTCACAAAGATCGAACGCTTTTTGAATAGAAACGCAATTAAACGCCAATGGCGGAAAAGCGGGGACGCCAGCGGTCTGGGTCCCCTGGACGTCACGGCAGATGCGGCAACTTCAGATACTCTTCGCTCTGCATTTCCTGCAGCCGCGACAGGCAGCGCTGGTACTCGAACTTCAGCCGCTCGCCCTGGTAGATATCGAACATCGACACTTCGGCAGCGATCACCAGTTTGACGTGACGTTCGTAAAATTCATCGACCAATGCCAGGAAACGACGCGCAGTATTTTCCTTCAGCGGCCCCATCACCTGCACATTATACAGGATCACGCTGTGGTACAGGCGCGACAGGGCAATATAGTCCAACTGGCTACGCGCCTCTTCGCACAACGTGTGAAAATCGACTGCCAGCACGCCGTCTACCGCGTTGATCGCCTGCAACGGCCGATGATTAATCTGCAATACCGGTGCCGCCTCTCCTTGCTTGCCGGCCAGCTTCACAAACATCCGGTCCATAGTCAGCCGGGTCTGCTCATCAAGCGGCGTCAGATACAAATGCGCCTGGGTCAAAGTGCGCAGGCGATAATCAATACCAGCGTCGACATTCATCACGTCACAGAATTCGTTAATCAGATCGATCGCCGGCAGGAAGCGCGCCCGCTGCAGGCCGTTACGGTACAAATCGTTCGGCGGAATATTGGAGGTCGCCACCAGCGTAATGCCTCGGGCAAACAGCGCCTGCAACAGCGTAGCCAACAGCATCGCGTCGGTAATATCAGAAACAAAAAACTCGTCGAAACACAGTACGTCGGTCTGCGCCTTGAAACCATCAGCAATGATTTCAAGTGGATTTTCCTGTCCCTGCAGTTCGGTCAGCTCTTCGTGCACCCGCAGCATAAAACGGTGGAAATGCAGCCGCAGCTTGCGATCCCCCGGCAGGCTATGGAAGAACATGTCCATCAGCCAGGTCTTGCCGCGCCCAACGCCGCCCCACATATATAAGCCCTGGACCGGACGCTGCCGAGTCGTTTCACTGCTCTTGCCCAGCCAACGATTCAGTTTGCCGCGCAGGCCCGTGGCCGGCGCACCGACAGCGGGCGTCTGCTGCAATAATGCCTGGTAGATATGATCCAGTTGAGTCACGGCCCCCATTTGGACTTCATCGGCCTGGTATTCTCCCGCAGCAAGCAGCCGCTGGTAGCATGATAACGGTGATTGTGCCTGCATCTGCTCGATGTTCCTTCACAACGCTTAGAAATTATTTAGCCCATTTTCGCGGCAACTTTGGGTGGCTTCGCGCCCTTATCGCTACAAATACCCGCTCAGGACGGCGCTGAAAACCCTGAAGAAATCAGGTCATGCTTCATCAGGATTCCACTCGGACAAGGTTAACGGTTATAGTGGATATTATTAAGTGAAAAATCCCTGCGGAACAACGAAGTCAAAATAGGAGTCATCATGACCTGGGAGTATGCGCTGATTGGTTTGGTGGTCGGTATCGTCATTGGTGCGGTAGCGATGCGTTTTGGTAACCGCAAATTACGTCAACAACAAGTTTTGCAAAACGAGTTGGACAAGAGCAAAACCGATCTGGAAGAGTATCGTCAGGAGCTGGTCGGCCACTTTGCCCGCAGCGCCGAGCTGCTGGACAATATGGCACGCGACTATCGCCAGCTGTATCAACACATGGCGAAAAGCTCCAACAACCTGCTGCCGGACCTGCCAATGCAGGAAAACCCGTTCCGCTATCGCCTGACCGAAGCCGAAGCGGATAACGATCAGACGCCGGTTGAAATGCCGCGCGACTATTCTGAAGGCGCATCAGGCCTGCTACGTGGCGAACGTCCACGCCGCGACTAAACGCCGTTCTTCGCCCGTGGGCCAGTTCCACGGGCTTTTGCTCCCCCATGCTTTTTCTTCCCCATGCCGAGCTCTCCTTAAAAACTGGCGCCTGAGTGAACTTTTCACGCAAATTCACGGTCTTACCCTTCACTATGGTATTGCTGCTGCATTATCATCACCCTTTCACCGGCAGGTATTGAGAGAGTTATAATCAATGAATAAAAAGTCGTTAATTCTTAGTGCATTGGCAATGAGTATTGGCCTCACACTGGCCTCCGTACCGGCTGCCACCGCCGCGATGCCCGTCGCCGTTCAAGGGCAGCCGCTGCCAAGCCTGGCACCGATGCTGGAGAAGGTCTTGCCCGCAGTGGTCAGCGTGCATGTGGAAGGCACCCGGGTACAGCGCCAGCAAGTTCCGGAGGAGTTCAGACGCTTCTTTGGCCCTGGCGGCCCTGGGCAACAGCAAAGCTCACGCCCGTTTGAAGGCTTAGGTTCCGGCGTCATCATCGACGCCGCCAAGGGCTATGTGCTGACCAACAACCATGTGATTAACAACGCCGATAAAATCAGCGTACAGTTGAACGATGGCCGTGAAGTGGACGCCAAGCTGGTAGGCCGTGACGAACAGTCCGATATCGCCCTGCTGCAGCTCAATGACGTGAAAAACCTGACTGCTATAAAAATGGCGGACTCCGATAAACTACGGGTCGGCGATTTCGCCGTGGCCGTCGGCAACCCGTTTGGCCTGGGCCAAACCGCTACTTCCGGCATTATTTCCGCGTTGGGCCGCAGCGGCCTGAACCTGGAAGGGTTGGAAAACTTTATTCAGACCGATGCGTCCATCAACCGCGGTAACTCCGGTGGCGCACTGGTCAACCTTAACGGTGAGCTGATCGGTATCAACACCGCCATTTTGGCGCCAAGCGGCGGCAACGTCGGTATCGGTTTTGCCATTCCGAGCAACATGGCGCAGAACCTCAGCCAGCAGTTGATCGAGTTTGGCGAAGTGAAACGCGGGCTACTGGGCATTAAAGGCAGTGAAATGACGGCTGATATGGCCAAAGCCTTTAATACCGACGCGCAACGCGGGGCATTCGTCGGTGAAGTACTGCCGAAATCCGCTGCTGCCAAGGCGGGCATCAAGGCCGGCGATATCCTGGTTTCGGTGGACGGCAAGCCTGTCAGCAGTTTCGCCGAGCTGCGCGCCAAGGTCGGCACCACTGCGCCGGGCAAAACCATCAAGGTCGGTCTGCTGCGCGACGGCAAACCGCAGGAAGTTTCCGTTACGCTGGATAACAGCGAAAGCGCCTCAACCAATGCCGAAACGCTTTCCCCAGCTCTGCAGGGAGTTTCACTCAGCAACGGGGCGATCCCAAGCGGTGAAAAAGGCGTGAAGATCGATAAAGTGGATCAAGGCTCTGCGGCGGCACAAATCGGGATGCAGAAAGACGATGTTATCATTGGCGTCAACCGCCAGCGAATTGAGAACATCACGGCGTTGCGCAAGGTGCTTGAAGCCAAACCACCGGTCATGGCGCTGAACATCGTGCGCGGCGGCGAAACCATTTATCTGCTGTTGCGCTGATCGTATATTTGTTTAAAAACCGGGCGCAGTGACATACTGCGCTCGGTATTCTCATGTTATCCTCCGTGTATCTTTCATCTCACGTACTAAAACTCCATGTTTGCTAAGCTCTTGCGTTCCGTCGTTATTGGTCTAATCGTTGCCGGCCTGCTGCTGGTTGCTTTACCCGTGCTACGTTCTTCCAATGCCTTGTTCGCAGAAAAACATGATAGTACCCTTGATGAAACGCCCGTCAGTTACAACAAGGCGGTACGACGTGCCGCGCCTGCAGTAGTCAATATCTACAACCGTAACATGAACGGCACCGCCAACGTGCTGTTGCTGGGGTCAGGCGTGATCATGAATGAACGTGGCTATATCCTGACCAATCGACACGTGATCAAGAATGCGCAACAAATTACCGTGGTCGTCCAGGACGGCCGCCGCTATGAGGCACTGCTGGTGGGCTCTGACAGCCTGACCGATCTGGCGGTGCTGAAAATAGATCAGGGCAACCTGCCGGTGATCCCAATTAATACCGCACGCACCGCGCATGTGGGTGACGTCGTGCTGGCGATTGGCAACCCTTACAACCTCGGCCAGACCGTGACTCAGGGGATCCTCAGCGCCACCGGCCGTATCAGTATGAGCACCACCGGGCGTCAGACCTTCCTGCAAACTGATGCCTCGATTAACCGCGGCAACTCCGGCGGTGCTTTGGTCAACTCCCTGGGCGAATTAATCGGTATCAATACCCTGACCTACGATAAAATCACCGACGGTGAAACGCCGGAAGGCTTGGGCTTCGCCATTCCCATCGAACTGGCCACCAAAATTATGGATAAACTGATCCGTGATGGCCGCGTCATCCGCGGTTATTTCGGTATTCAGGGCAAAGAGATTATTCCCCTGCGCTCATCCAACTCCGGCATCGATCGCCTGCAGGGCATTATAGTGACCGAAATTACGCCGAATGGGCCGGCAGGCAACGCCGGCTTCCATATCAACGACGTGATCATCAATGTCGACAATAAACCGGCAGTATCGGTGCTGGAAACCATGGACCAGGTGGCGGAGATCCGCCCAGGTACTGAGATTCCGGTGATTGTGTTGCGCGAAGGCAAACGCACAACCTTGAAGATGACCGTGGGTGAATTCCCGGAAGACAGTAATTAAAAAGGGCCCGGCAACGCCGAGCCCTCCAATACTGCATTGCGCCGGGGGAGCCCCCGGCATCCAACAGATTATTCGCCTTTCACACGCTCGATATTCGCACCCAGCGCACGCAGCTTGTCTTCGATGCGCTCATAGCCACGGTCAATATGATAGATACGATCGACAACGGTCACGCCATCGGCGATGCAACCGGCAATCACCAGGCTGGCTGAAGCGCGTAAATCGGTCGCCATCACCTGAGCACCGGACAGCTGCTCAACGCCGTGACAAATCACGGTATTGCTCTCGATCTCGGCGTGTGCGCCCATACGGATCAATTCTGGCACGTGCATAAAGCGGTTTTCAAAGATGGTCTCGGTGATCACACCGGTGCCTTCCGCAACCAGATTCAGCAAGCTGAACTGGGCCTGCATATCGGTCGGGAATCCCGGGTGTGGCGCGGTGCGAATGGTCACTGCTTTCGGACGTTTGCCATGCATGTCCAGACTGATCCAGTCTTCGCCTACTTCGATATCCGCACCGGCTTCACGCAGTTTGGCCAGTACGGCATCCAGCGTATCTGGACGGGTATCACGGCACATCACTTTACCACCGGAAACCGCGGCAGCGATCAGGAAGGTACCGGTTTCGATACGGTCAGGCAAAACGCGATAAACACCGCCTCCCAGGCGCTCAACCCCCTCGATGGTGATGCGGTCACTGCCGGCTCCGGTAATTTTCGCACCCAGCGTGTTAAGGAAGTTGGCGGTATCGACAATTTCCGGCTCACGTGCGGCGTTCTCAATCACGGTAGTACCGGTCGCCAGGGTGGCGGCGCTCATGATGGTAACGGTGGCACCAACGCTCACCTTGTCCATCACGATGTGTGCACCCTTCAGGCGGCCGTCAACGGAAGCTTTTACGTAACCTTCTTCCAGTTTGATCTCTGCCCCCAGCTGTTCCAGACCCGTAATATGCAGATCAACCGGACGAGCGCCGATCGCACACCCCCCCGGCAGGGAAACCTGACCACGACCAAAACGAGCGACCAACGGCCCCAAAGCCCAGATAGAAGCACGCATGGTCTTCACCAGATCATACGGCGCGCAGAATTCGTTCACGCCGCTTGCATCAACGAAGACGGAACCGTTACGCTCAATTTTGGTGCCTAACTGGTTGAGTAGCTTAATGGTGGTATCGATGTCCTTCAGCTTCGGGACATTCTGCAGCTCGACCGGCTCTTCCGCTAATAATGCGGCGAACAGGATCGGCAGGGCAGCATTTTTGGCCCCGGAAATAGCAACTTCACCGCTTAGGCGGGTCCGGCCCTGCACACGAAATTTATCCATTTGACTACTCTCTATTATCTGAACTGATGCTGCCCGCCCCGCTGGGCAAACAGCCTTAAAATCCGTTGAGTTTGCGGTCTCGCTGCCACTCTTCTGGGGTGTACGCCTTGATCGACAAGGCATGGATCCGGTTGTCCGCAATGTATTCCATCAGCGGTGCATACACCGTCTGTTGTTTCTTGACGCGGCTCATGGCGGCAAACAGCTCGCCGACCACGATCACCTGAAAATGGCTACCGTCACCGGTAACATGTGCTTCATCCAGTGCCAATGCTCGCATCAGCACATCTTTAATCTCGTTATTTTCCATAGTATCCAGTTCTGCATCAAAAGGATCATAATCAGCCTGACATCTTAGTGGAATCAGACGTTTTCTTAAACTAAAGAAAAAGCCCCTGTGTAACAGGGGCTTTCTGAGGAGAAACCGTCTTTAGCCAGTCGAAAGTCGGGCTAACCAGCGGTATCAACAGGCATTATTGCTTGCAGGTTGTACAGCGTGATCAAGGTTTTCAGGCGATCGCTGGCACCAGAAATTTTTAATTCCACGCCGCGCTGATGCTGCTGTTCACGCAGATGTACCAGCAATGCCAGCCCGGAAGAGTCCACACGCTGCAATTGCGTAACGTCGATGACAGTTTTATCCGCCAGCAACGTTTCCCGCTGTTCCCACAGCGACAACAGAGTTTCCCGATCCAGTTCACCGCGCAGGATCAGAGTCTGCTGCTGCGATTCAAAGCTGAGCGCGGTCATCAGTTTTTCTGATCCAGCGTGATTGGACGCTGCGCCGCCACCTGCAGTTGTTTGGTCAGGCCGTCAATCCCTTGGGTACGCAGAGTAGATGCCCACTCGTTTTGCTTGGTGGTGATCATGCTGACGCCTTCGGCGATCATGTCATACGCCTGCCAGTAACCGGTCTTGCTGTTTTTGCGCCACTGGAAGTCCAGACGCACCGGCGGACGACCGCCTTGGTCAATGATGGCCACGCGGATGGCAACGATATCGGCATTATCCAGCGGCTTTTCAGGTTCGATCTGGTAAGTCTGGCCGTGGTACATCGCCAACGCCTGGCCGTAGGCCTGTTCCAGGTAGGCCTGGAATGCGGTGAAGTAAGCTTCACGCTGCGCCGGAGTCGCTTCTTTGTAATAACGGCCCAGCACCAGCGCACCGGCGTATTTAACCTGTACAAAAGGCATCAACTCCTGATGCACCACGGAACGCAGGTAGTTGGGATCCTGCTTGATTTTCGGCTGCTCGGTTTTCAGACGGTTAAAGGTCTTTTGAGCCGCGTCCTGCATCAGGCTGTAAGGATTGGTTTGATCGACCGCATTCGCCAGCGGCGCAACCACCAGCAGGGCGACCATAAGTAAACGTTTAAACATGCAGGCTTCCTCTTTTAATGAATAGGGGCAGCAGGTTGCGGCGCAGTACCGGCAGCCGGGCTGGCAGCCGCGTCTCCCGCTTTATCTGCGTTATCCTGGCCGCCGCTCTTATACAAGAACTGGCCGATCAGATCTTCCAGAACCATGGCTGATTTGGTGTCCTGAATAGTACCGCCATCTTTCAGGATGGTAGTCCCCATATCCGGGTCTTCAAAACCGACGTTCAGTGCCAGATATTGCTCCCCCAGCAGGCCGGAGGTGCGGATCGCCAGCGAGCTGGTATCCGGTATCTGGTTGAATTTATCCTGGATATCCAGGGCAACGCGCGGGGTATAAGTTTTAGGATCGAGCGAGATATTGGCCACTCGGCCAATCACCACGCCGCCGATTTTCACTGGTGAACGTGCTTTCAGACCACCGATATTATCGAAGGTCGCGTAAATACGGTAGGTCGGCTCGTTACCGATCGACTTAATGTTCGCCACTTGCAGGCACAAAAACACGACGGCGCACAGCGCAATCAGCATAAATGCCCCAACCCAGATTTCACTCTTCTTAGTTTGCATCGAATCAATTCCCAAACATCAGTGCTGTCAGCACGAAATCCAATCCCAACACCGCCAGTGACGAATGTACCACGGTACGGGTCGTTGCCCGGCTAATCCCTTCAGAGGTCGGCACCGCATCATACCCATTGAAAATGGCAATCCAGGTCACGGTGATGGCGAATACCACGCTCTTGATCAGGCAGTTGAGCAAGTCTTTTCTCCACTCCACCGCGCCCTGCATCGCCGACCAGAAGAAGCCGCTGTCGATGCCCTTCCAATCCACGCCGACTATCGCTCCGCCCCAGATGCCCACCGCGACGAAGATAATCGTCAGCAGAGGCATGCTGAGCAAACCGGCCCAGAAGCGTGGCGCGACAATACGCCGCAGCGGGTCGACCGCCATCATTTCCAGGCTGGAGATTTGTTCGGTCGCCTTCATCAGGCCAATTTCGGCCGTCAGCGCGGAACCGGCGCGGCCGGCAAACAGCAGTGCCGTCACCACCGGCCCCAGTTCACGCAGCAGCGACAGCGCCACCATCATGCCCAGGCTGGCTTCGGCACTGTAGGTGGTAAGCACCAAATAGCCCTGTAGCCCCAGTACCATGCCGATAAACAATCCGGAAACCATGATAATCAGCAGTGATTGCACGCCCACACTGTGCATTTGCTTGAGCAGCAACGGCCACTGTTTGCGCGGCTCGGGCCGCCCGACCAGCGCGCCCCACAGCATCAATCCGGCGCGCCCAAAGCTGGCGCTGGTGTTGATGCCACGGCGTCCTAACGACGCTAACGCCTGTAATAACATCAGCTTATTTACTCCCTAAACCTAACAACTCGGCCTGGTAATCGCCGGCCGGATAACGGAAAGGCACCGGCCCATCGGCAATACCATCCAGGAACTGGCGCACGCGTGCATCAGGATTGTTCTGTAATTCTTGCGCCGTGCCTTCGGCAATCACCCGATGATCGGCAACAATGTACGCGTAGTCGGCGATACTCAGCACCTCCGGTACATCATGCGAAACCACAATGCAGGTGATGCCCAGCGCGTGATTGAGCTCATCGATCAACTTAACCAACACACCCATGGTGATCGGATCCTGGCCGACGAAAGGTTCGTCGAACATGATCATCTCCGGGTCGAGCGCAATCGCCCGCGCCAGTGCCGCACGCCGCGCCATACCGCCGGACAACTCATTGGGCATCAGCTCGGCCGCGCCACGCAGTCCGACCGCCTCCAGCTTCATCATTACCGTACTGCGCAAAATAGGCTCCGGTAAGCGACTGTGTTCACGCAGCGGATAAGCCACGTTTTCAAACACCGTCAGATCGGTGAACAGCGCGCCTGACTGGAACAGCATGCTCATTTTCTTACGTGCTTCATATAGCTGATGGCGGGACAAGGCGGGAATGTCGTCGCCATCAAACCAGATCTCACCGCTGTCCGGTGTCAACTGGCCGCCAATCAGACGCAGGAGCGTTGTTTTACCAATACCGGACGGCCCCATGATCGCCGTCACCTTGCCACGGGGAACCGTCAGGTTGATGTCTTCGAATATTAGTCGATCGCCACGCGAAAAAGTCATATCGCGAACTTCGACCAGATTCTCTGCCTTCTGGTGCATGTTAATGGATCCTTTGCGGCTTATTTTTGCCAAATCTACCCGCGATGTTAAAGCAACGGGCGCAATGCGTCTCATCTTTACAAAAACTTACCGGCATTTCGTTACCAATGGTGCGCTAAGGCTGTGCTTCTCCTTGTGCGTGGCACCGTCGCAGACCCAAAAGTCCGTAATCAAGGCGGAAGGTGATGGGCATAGTGGACCTACGTTCAAGCCCGACAACGCAGAGTACGGGCTTTTGGGGCGCGACCTTAAGGGCTGGGGCCATTTGAGCGCGCCCCTGTGTTACGAGCCGCTTATTTGGCACACCAAATCTCACGACTCGCGCCTTGCTGCGCACTCAAATTGCCACCAGCGGTGCTCACGCACAAGGAGAAGCACAGCCTAATTTTACTTTTAGGCTGCAGACGGTCAAAATTGGCATCATAACGAAAAAAACGAAAGCGTTCATATATTAGCCGGGAAATCCCGTTGCTGCGGCTTTAGCCTGCGCAACGGAGGGCAAAGCAAGATAGCCGAATTACGGCTTTTAACCAACGAACCGGGATAATACCCAACAAAGGACCCTGCATGTTTCTCGCGATAGTTTTATTAATCGTTGGTTTATTTTTACTGGTGTATGGCGCAGACCGCTTAGTTTACGGTGCTGCGGTGATTTCTCGTTCACTTGGTGTACCACCGCTGATTATCGGCATGACCATCGTCGGCATCGGCACTTCGCTGCCGGAACTGTTTGTTTCGACCACCGCCGCACTGAACGGGCAGATAGATATGGCGGTGGGAAACGTAATAGGTTCCAACATCACCAATATATTATTGATCCTTGGTGTTGCCGCGCTGATCCACCCGCTGGCTGCGCGTTCTGAAGTATTGCGTCGCGAACTGCCGCTGATGTTGGCGGTCACAGTATTGTGCGGTTTCGTGCTGATGGACGGCACGTTAAGTCGGCTGGATGGCGTGGTGCTGTTGGCCGCCGCCGCCGTCTTCATTCTGTTGATGTTGAAAATTGCCCGGCTGGCACAGCGTGAAGGCAACGACAGCCTGACCGTGGAACAAATGGCCGAACTACCGCAGGACAGCAGCAACACCGTGGCGGTGCTGTGGCTGGTGCTGGCGTTTATCATTCTGCCGCTGTCTTCCAAAATGGTGGTCGATAACGCCACGGTGATCGCGCACTTTTTCGGTATGAGTGAACTGGTGGTCGGCCTAACCCTTATCGCTGTCGGCACCAGCCTGCCGGAACTGGCCACCTCCATCGCCGGAGCACTAAAGGGTGAGGATGATATGGCGATTGGCAATATCATCGGCTCCAACATTTTCAATACGGTGATAGTGCTGGGTGTCCCCGCACTGCTGTCCCCTGGCAGTGTCGATGGCGCCGCCTTCCACCGCGATTACTGGGTGATGCTGGCGGTCAGCATTGTGCTCACCGCCTTGTGCGCAGGGCGTAAACATCGCATCGGTCATCTGGCAGGGGCTCTGTTATTATGTGGCTTTATTGCATATCTTGCTGTGCTGTTTTTTAACCCTTTCAGTACTTTCGGCTAAACCGACGGGCGGGAATGAGTATGTCGAACATTCAGTTGCAACCAGGCTTTGATTTTCAGCAGGCGGGCAAAGAAGTGCTGCAGATTGAGCGTGACGGGCTGGCCCAGCTCAGCCAATACATCAATGCGGACTTTACCCGCGCCTGCGAGTTGATCGCCGAATGCACCGGTAAAGTGGTGGTGATGGGCATGGGTAAATCCGGCCATATCGGCTGCAAGATTGCCGCTACCTTCGCCAGCACCGGTACGCCTTCGTTCTTTGTTCACCCTGCGGAAGCCAGCCACGGTGACCTGGGCATGGTGTCTGCGCAGGATATTGTGCTCGCCATCTCCAACTCCGGCGAGTCCAACGAAATCCAGGCGCTGATCCCGGTATTGAAGCGCCAGCAAATCCCGCTGATCTGCATGACCAACAATCCGGAAAGCTCGATGGGCAAGGCGGCGGATATTCACCTGTGCATCAAGGTGCCACAGGAAGCCTGTCCGCTCGGCCTGGCACCGACCACCAGCACCACCGCCACCCTGGTGATGGGCGATGCGTTAGCCGTCGCCCTGCTGAAAGCCCGCGGTTTCACGCCGGAAGATTTTGCGTTGTCACACCCTGGTGGCGCTCTGGGCCGCCGACTGCTGCTGCGCGTGAGTGATATCATGCACAGCGGCGATGAAATTCCCCACGTCAGCGCTGATGCATCGCTGCGCGACGCGCTGCTGGAAATCACCCGAAAAAATCTGGGCATGACGGTCATCTGTGACGAGCTGATGAAGATCGCCGGTATCTTTACCGATGGTGACCTGCGCCGGATTTTTGATATGGGTATCAATCTCAACGAGGCCAGGATCGTCGATGTTATGACCCTCGGTGGCGTGCGAGTACGTCCGAACCTGCTGGCGGTCGACGCGCTGAACCTGATGCAGCAACGTCATATCACCTCGGTGCTGGTTGCCGATGGCGACCAGTTGCTGGGTGTGGTACATATGCATGACATGCTGCGCGCCGGCGTCGTTTGATTTTCAGGCCATTTTACTTGCCATTTTGGCGTTGGGCAGTGCTCGAAATCCTCACGTACTACGTGTACGCTGCGGTTTCTCCGCGCTGTCCGCCACCAAACTGGCTACGCCAATGGTGCCTGATTTATAAAAAACCTGAGGGAACTCAATGAGTCTGGTTGAAACCTGCTACGGACCTGTAGAACAAGACGTCATGGCGCGCGCCGGTAAAATCCGTCTGCTGATTTGTGATGTCGATGGCGTGCTGTCAGACGGCCTGATTTTCATGGGCAACAACGGTGAAGAACTAAAAGCGTTTAACGTGCGCGACGGTTACGGCATTCGCTGCCTGAAAACCTCGGATATTGAAGTGGCAATTATCACCGGCCGCTCCGCCAAACTCCTGGAAGACCGCGCGAATACCCTCGGTATTACCCATCTTTATCAGGGGCAATCCGATAAGCTTTTGGCCTTCCGCGAACTGTTGGATACACTGTCGCTAACGGCAGATCAGGTAGCCTATATCGGCGACGACCTGATCGACTGGCCGGTGATGGCTCAGGTTGGCCTGGCAGTCGCGGTAGCCGATGCGCATCCTCTGCTACTGCCACGAGCCCACTATATTACCCGCATCGCCGGCGGCCGCGGTGCGGTACGCGAGCTGTGTGACATTATTCTTTTGGCTCAGAACAAGCTGGAGGACGCCAAAGGGCTGTCGATATGAGTAAAACCAAACTTTGGATCACCATCCTGCTGGCGGTGATCGCATTGGCACTGATTGGCTGGAACATGACGGATGTCAATGATGATGCCACGCCGGGGCCGGTTAACAGCCAGGACCCGACTTATCAGAGCCAGCACACGGTCACCATAGTGTACAATCCGACCGGCAAGCTGAGCTATAAGCTGGTGGCGGAAGACGTAAAGTACTATGAGGCCGACGAATTAAGCTGGTTTACCCAGCCAGTGATGACGCTGTTTGATGAAAACGCGGTGGCCACCTGGTCAGTTCGCGCAGATCGCGCCAAACTGACTAAAGACCGGATGCTGTATCTTTACGGCCATGTCGAGGTGAACAGCCTGACCACCACCTCACAGCTGGAAAAAATTAAAACAGACAATGCTCAGGTGAACCTGGTGACCCAGGATGTGGCTTCGGATGACGAAGTGACGCTCTATGGGACGAACTTCACCTCTAACGGCATGAAAATGCGTGGGAACCTGCGGGCCAAAACCGCTGAGCTGATTGATAAGGTTAAGACCAACTATGAAATTCAGAACCAACAAACAAAGCCGTAATCTTTTGATCGGTAGCTTGATTTTGGCCGCCAGCGCACCCGCCTGGGCGCTGAAGTCCGACTCCAGCCAACCGGTAAGCATCGACTCGCTGAAACAGTCTCTGGATATGCAGAGCAACGTCAGCACCTTTACCGATAATGTGGTGATCAAGCAAGGCACTATCGATATCAAGGCCGACAAGGTGGTGGTAACACGACCAGGCGGCGATCAGAACAAAACTTATATCGAAGCCTTTGGCAACCCGGTGACCTTCTATCAGATGCAAGACAGCGGCAAGCCGGTGAAAGGCCACGCGCAGAAGGTCCGTTACGATGTCGCGTCGCAGTTGGTGACCCTGACCGGGAATGCCTATCTGGAGCAGCTCGACAGCAACGTAAAAGGCGATCGCATCACCTATCTGGTGCAACAGCAGCAAATGCAGGCGTTTAGCGACAAAGGCAAACGCGTGACTACGGTTCTGGTACCGTCGCAGTTGCAAGACAAAAACGGGCAAAAGAAGAGTAACTAATCACTTATGGCTACACTCATCGCAGAAAACCTGGCGAAAGCCTACAAGGGCCGAAAAGTTGTTGAAGACGTCAGCCTGAAAGTGAAATCCGGCGAGATCGTCGGCCTGCTGGGGCCAAACGGCGCCGGCAAGACCACCACCTTCTACATGGTGGTGGGTATCGTTCAGCGTGATGCCGGGCGTATCGTGATTGACGAAGAAGACATCAGCCTGCTGCCGCTGCACGCCCGTGCGCGCCGTGGCATCGGCTATTTGCCGCAGGAAGCATCCATCTTCCGCCGCCTCAGCGTGTATGACAACCTGATGGCCGTGCTGGAGATCCGTGAAGATCTCAGCAGCGAGCAGCGAGCAGACCGTGCGCTAGAGCTGATGGAAGAATTCCATATCACCCACCTTCGCGACAACCTGGGCCAGGCACTGTCCGGTGGTGAACGCCGCCGCGTCGAGATCGCCCGTGCGCTGGCGGCCAACCCGAAATTCATCCTGCTGGATGAGCCGTTCGCCGGGGTTGACCCGATTTCCGTTATCGACATTAAAAAAATTATCGAGCACTTGCGTGACAGCGGCCTGGGCGTGCTGATCACCGACCATAACGTGCGCGAAACGCTGGACGTGTGTGAACGCGCCTATATCGTCAGCCAAGGCAAACTGATTGCCCACGGCACGCCGGATGCTATTCTGGTCGATGAGCAGGTGAAACGCGTTTATCTGGGCGAAGAATTCCGCCTCTGAGTACCAGCGCGTCCTGATGGACGACTGTTAACGGAAGTAGACTGAAGATTATGAAGCAAGGTTTGCAACTCAGGTTTAGCCAACAACTGGCCATGACCCCCCAGCTCCAGCAGGCTATCCGCCTGCTGCAGTTGTCCACGCTTGAGCTCCAGCAGGAGATACAGCTGGCGTTAGAGAGCAACCCATTGCTTGAACAGAGCGACCTGCACGAAGAAGTCGACACCAAAGAAACTGTCGAAACCGAAGGTTTGGATACCCGCGAGGCGTTGGAACAAAAGGACATGCCCGAAGAGCTGCCGCTCGACGCCACCTGGGACGAAATCTACACCGCCGGCACGCCGTCCGGTACCCGCACCGATTACAGTGACGATGAGCTCCCGGTTTATCAGGGCGAGACTACCCAGACCCTGCAGGATTACCTGATGTGGCAAGTGGATCTGACGCCGTTTTCTGATACCGATGCCGCTATTGCCACCTCAATTGTCGACGCCGTTGATGACACCGGCTATCTCACCGTGCCGCTGGAAGACATTCTGGAGAGCCTGGGTGACGAGAATGTGACAATGGACGAAGTCGAAGCGGTATTGAAGCGCGTACAGCGTTTTGATCCGGTTGGCGTCGCCGCGCGCGACCTGCGCGATTGTCTGCTGGTTCAGCTTTCCCAGTACGCTAAAGACACGCCCTATCTGGCTGAAGCACGCCTGATCATCAGCGAGCATCTGGACCTGCTGGCTAACCACGACTTTCGCAGCCTGATGCGAACAACGCGCTCAAAAGAAGATACACTGAAAGAAGCGATGTTGCTGATCCAGTCATTGGATCCCCGTCCGGGTCAGTCAATCAACACCGGCGAATCCGAGTATGTGATCCCGGACGTGCTGGTGCGAAAAGTGCAAAATGTCTGGACGGTTGAGCTCAACAGCGACAGCATTCCACGCTTGAAGATCAACCAGCAGTACGCCGCGATGGGCAATAGCGCCCGTAACGACAGTGACGGCCAGTACATCCGTAGCAATTTGCAGGAAGCGAAGTGGCTGATCAAAAGTCTGGAAAGCCGAAACGACACTCTGCTGAAGGTTTCGCGCTGCATCGTCGAGCAGCAACAGGCGTTCTTTGAACAGGGTGCAGAATTTATGAAGCCCATGGTGCTGGCAGATATAGCCCAAGCCGTGGAGATGCATGAATCGACAATTTCACGTGTGACCACGCAGAAATTTTTGCACAGTCCGCGCGGCATTTTCGAATTGAAATATTTCTTCTCCAGCCATGTGAATACCGACAGCGGGGGCGAAGCCTCCTCTACGGCGATCCGGGCAGTGGTGAAGAAAATGATCGCGGCGGAAAACCCCGCCAAACCGCTCAGCGACAGCAAGCTGGCCACCCTGCTCTCCGACCAGGGGATCATCGTGGCGCGGCGCACCGTCGCCAAGTACCGAGAGTCTTTGTCCATCCCGCCGTCCAACCAACGTAAACAGTTGGTTTGACCTCTATTGAGAAGGAAGACATTATGCAGCTCAACATTACCGGACACCACATCGAGATCACCGAACCTATGCGCGAGTTCGTGAACACCAAGTTCGCCAAACTCGAACAGTATTTTGACCGCATAAATCAGGTGTATGTCGTGCTTAGTGTGGAAAAAGTGCAGCAGATTGCGGAAGCGACGGTGCACGTGAATGGAGGCGAGTTGCACGCCACCTCGGAAGACGAGAACATGTATGCCGCAATTGACTCCCTGATCGACAAACTGGCGCGTCAATTGAACAAACATAAAGACAAACTGAAGCAACACTGACATTCTGGGCCGTTTCCGTCAGCGGGTACGGCTCAAACGTAGCCTCGGCCATCGGCGCGTTGCCTGTAAGGGTATCGCGCCGATAAGCCATCAAGGGTTAAACAAGGCGAAAAATCACCTCACAAGCCTCCTGCTTGCTGGTGTGATTTTAAGTGAAGATGAGATGAACAACGAAACAATGCAATTAAGCTCGGTGTTAAATATCGAGTGCACCAGAAGCTCCGTCCACTGCACCAGCAAGAAACGGGCTTTGGAAATTATCAGCGAACTGGCCGCAAAGCAGCTCAACCTGTCATCACAGGTAGTGTTTGACGCGGTTCTCACCCGCGAGCGTATGGGCAGTACCGGTATCGGCAATGGTATCGCTATTCCCCACGGCAAACTGGAAGAGGACACACTGCGGGCCGTTGGCGTGTTTATCCGTCTCGACCAACCTATCGCCTTTGACGCCATTGATAACCAGCCGGTCGATCTGCTGTTTGCCTTACTGGTCCCTGCCGACCAATGTAAAACCCATTTGCATACTCTGTCGCTGGTCGCCAAACGCCTGGCCGACAAAACCGTATGTCGTCGCCTGCGTGCGGCGCAAAGTGACGAAGAGCTTTACCAAATCATCACCGAGTAACGCCCGGCTGGCGTGACTTCCAGCCCGGATAACGATACTGTTTAGCCACGATGGGTCCCGGTTCGGACAGGGATCCTAAAGTTTCTAACGGTGGCGATAAACGCCACTGAGATGCCAGGGGGAGTTGCCACATGGTGCTGATGATTGTCAGCGGCCGTTCCGGTTCAGGGAAATCCGTCGCTTTGCGGGCGCTGGAAGACATGGGTTTTTACTGCGTTGATAACCTGCCCGTGGTACTGCTGCCGCAGCTTGCCAATACGCTGGCGGAACGCAATAGCTCTGCTGCGGTAAGCATCGACGTACGTAACATGCCGGAATCGCCGGAAGTGTTTGAATATGCGATGACCCAACTGCCGGACAGCTTTTCGCCGCAATTGCTGTTCCTCGATGCCGACCGTAATACGCTGATCCGCCGCTACAGTGATACTCGCCGTCTGCACCCGCTATCGAGCAAGAACCTGTCGCTGGAAAGCGCCATCGATGAAGAGAGCGACCTGCTTGAGCCACTGCGCTCCAGGGCCGATCTGATCATCGATACCTCGGAAATGTCAGTGCATGAACTGGCCGAAATGCTGCGTACCCGCCTGTTGGGCAAACGCGAGCGCGAACTGACCATGGTGTTCGAATCCTTCGGCTTTAAGCACGGTATTCCAATCGACGCCGATTATGTGTTCGACGTACGCTTCCTGCCTAACCCGCACTGGGATCCGAAACTGCGCCCAATGACAGGCCTAGATAAACCTGTCGCCTCGTTCCTCGATCGCCACACTGAAGTGCACAACTTTATCTACCAGACCCGCAGCTATCTCGAACAGTGGTTGCCGATGCTGGAAACCAACAACCGCAGCTACCTGACGGTCGCCATTGGTTGTACCGGCGGTAAGCACCGTTCAGTCTACGTGGCAGAACAGTTGGCCGACTACTTCCGCTCACGCGGTAAAAACGTGCAGTCACGCCACCGCACGCTGGAAAAACGCAAACAATGACGGTCAAACAAACGGTTGAAATCAAAAACAAGCTGGGCATGCACGCGCGCCCGGCGATGAAGCTGTTTGAGCTGGTACAGAGCTTTGATGCCGAGGTGATGCTACGCAACGACAGCGGCACCGAGGCCGAGGCCAGCAGCGTGATTGCGCTGCTGATGCTGGACTCCGCGCAGGGGCGTCATATCGAAGTGGAAGCCACCGGCCCGGATGAAGCGAAAGCACTGGCGGCGGTAATTGAGTTGATCAATTCCGGTTTTGACGAAGACTAGTAGCTTGGGGTGTCGCATACGGGGCCCCCTCTCGCTGACTCCCTGTAATTCCCCACTAAATCCGGCTTAAACAGTCCAGCGCTACCGCCTTGAAGCTGTCGAAATTGTCACTGCCCAACAGGCGACTCATCGAACGTTCGCGCACAAAGGTAACGAACAGATCGTAGATTGCCATCGCCTCTTCGTAATCGCTTTTGCTGATTGCCAGTAAGAAAATCACGTGAGCAATTTCACCTTCACCCCAGACCACCCCCTGCGGTGCCAGCAGCGTCACCACTACGGTTTTCTTCGCCAGCAACCCCAGCGAGTGCGGCAATGCTATCCCTTCACCCAGCAGTGTAGAAACAATCGCCTCGCGCTCCACCACCGACGGATAGAAATCTTCGCCAACATAGCCTTCGCATTCAAGCTGGCTACACACCTTCTGGAATAATTCCGCCTGGGTCAGCGGTTCATTGACCAGCATAAAATGCTCGGCGTCGAAAAACTTCTCCAGCATATAGGGCTTGGTGCGATCCACCAGCACCAGTTTGCCAAGCTGTTCGAGCTGGTATTCGGTCGGGAACGGCGACATCACCACCACCGGCTTGTTCTTTTCGCTGATCCGCGCATTGGAAATAACGAAGTCTTCGTCGATATGCTTGAGTACCTCGTAATCACGCAGCGAAACGATGCGCGTCATCACCAGCTGTGGGTATTTGCGCGCGATCTGCGCCTGGATCATCCGCACCGTCGAGTTACCGGTATCGCACACCAGCATCACCTGCGGATGTCGCTCATAGCCAATGTTGTAATGCCGCTCCAGCCCAACGCCAATGTGCAGTACCAGATAACCAATCTCGTTTTCACTCAAGGTGTAAGGCGTATATTTTCCCCAGCTGGAGACCGCGGCCAGCGTCACGTCATAGGCCATCGGGTAGTGTTGCTTAATGTTCGCCAGCAATGGGTTGGGGATATTAATCTGATATTTCACCCGGGTGATCATGGTCTTGATATGGGTCAGCAGATCGGCTCGCAGCTGCTTGTCACCCTGCAGATTGTAGTTATAGTGCGCGTTGATGTACGACAGAATGTAATCCACCAGCGCTTCTTCATCGTCGGCGTTGATCTCGGTAGGTTGCACCTCCTGTACCCGCCGCGCGGCGATGTTCACCCGCAGGTAGGCCTCTTCCGCTATTGATATCTCTTTGCCACTGGCTTTGCGCAGTTCCCCGGCCAGCCAGGTCGAAACCTTGCGCACGGCGTCATCCCCGTCCTCAACGTCAAAGTCCGGCAACGGATAGCCATCGGTAATGCGTCGCAGCGCCACTGCACAGTAGAAAATCAGATACTGCTCACCTTCGTCCGTCAGACGAATGGCATATTGCGACAGCAACGGATGCAGCAAACCGGCAAAGGTCACCACCTGCGGTTGCCGCAGGATCTCATTGTTGAGCAGTGGATTTTCGGCATCGGCCAGATGCAATTGGAATAACAGATCGGTCAGACAGGCGCGGATCGCCATCTCCGAACCAAACAGCTTCATGCCGTAGCGCGGTTTGGTTTCAATTGTCAACTGGTAGTGCGCCAGACGCTCTCTCACCTCAGCCATGTCGTTTTGCAGCGTGCCGCGGCTGACAAACCATTCATCGGCTAAATCTTCAAGCTTCAGAGAAAAGGCTGAGGTCAAAAAACGAATCAGCAGATAGTGCACCCGTTCCTGGGCGCTGCGTGGCGTAGCGTGTTTTTTACGTTCCTGATGTTGCAGTGCGCTAAACAACGCGGCGTCATCGACCTGCAGGCGATAACCCGCCCCACGGCTATGCACAAAGTGAGCGCCGTAGTTTCCCAGAATATCATTCAGCGCGGTAATGTCGGCGCGCACGGTTCGGGTGGACACGGCGAAGCGCTTCGCCAGCTCTTCCTGTGGCAAAGTCTCAGACTGCAAAGCATCAAACAGATAGGCTAAACGCGGGTAGGGAAATCGCACCATTCTCATTCCGTCAATTAAGGTGCCCGCCAGGGGAATCAGGCGGGCAACGGGTTACTTCGCCACCGGCAAGAACACCATTTGCGAAGGGCTGCCCACCGGCGTATAGCCTTCAACAAAGCTGAGTTTGCCGCTGGCCTTATCCACGCCAAAACGGGTGACATTATCGCTGCGTTGGTTCATGGCATACAGATAACGACCGTCCGGGCTTAGCGTCAGGGATCGTGGATAATCGCCGCGCGTCCAGGTTTCCGCCACCGCGTGCAACTCTCCATCGTTATCGATGCTGAACTGCGCAATGCTGTTATGTAGCCGGTTGGCGACATACAGATTTTTCCCGTCTTCGCTCAGAACCAACCCGGCAGCAAAGTTGGTCCCCTTATAATCGGCAGGCAGCGAAGAAACGACATGTAACTGTTTCAAAGTTCCTTTCTGGCTGTCGAAACGGTAACTGGCCAGCGTTGAAGCCTCTTCATTCACCAGCAGTACAGTTTTGCCGTCCGGATGGAAGACAAAGTGACGCGGGCCGGCACCAGCAGAAGATGCGGCGATCCACGGCGGATCGTTCGGTGCCAGTTGGCCACTGGCATCGTCAAAGCGCCACTGGTAGATCCGATCCAGCCCCAGATCGGTAGAAAACACAAACTTGCCACTCGGATCGCTGGCGATCATATGCGCATGCGGCCCATTGTGATCGCTGATGGCAAAACTGCCTTCCACCGCGCCCTCCGGCTTGCCGGCACCTGCGGGCCCTTGCTGTTGCTGTACCGAGCTAGCGTTACCCAGCCTACCATCGCTCTCCAGCGGGAAGGCCGCCACGGTACCGCTGACGTAGTTCGCTACCAGCAGATAACGGCCGTTAGGCGTCGGAGAAAGATATACCGGCCCTGCGCCTTGGGAATCGACCTGATTAAGCTGAGTCAGATTACCATCGGATGGATTGATGCGGTAAGCGATGATGCCGCCGTGTTTAGTACCGTTAAAATCTGCCACTTCGCTGGCAACATACAACGTCTGGCCTTTGGCATCCACGGTGAGCTGTGCCGGGTTGGCCTGCTTGCTGACCAGCGTTCTGGCGCTCAACGCACCGCTGGCCGAGTCAACCTGCACCCGGTAAACGCCTTCACCGTTAGGATTGTAGGTACCGATATAAGCAAAATGAGATGACGTAGATTTCATTGCATCCTCAGCATGCAGCACCGGGCTGGTCATCGCCAGTAACGCCAGGGTTAACGCGGTGCGTAGGGTTGGAGACTGCCAGTTTCGCATAGTTATCCTTATGATAGATAGCGGCGCGGAATGCCCGCGCCGGTGGATACAAAGCCTGTCGCCTCCCTGCCTTACGTCATCCGATAATGCGTTTACCCGACCAGTTTTTTGGTGATTGCCAGCAGGGTTTTAACGTCCTGTGGGCGAGTGTTGCCAGTAGCAGAGTCGATGATGGAGCTGTAGATATGTGGGATCACCCGTTTCACACCCGCAGCCAGTGCGATCTCGACGATCGGCTCAAAATTTTCCAGATCAATGCCACCGGTCGGCTCCAGCATAAAGTCATGTTCGGCGCAGGCCTGGGCCACATACTGGTATTCTTCTTTGCACGCCAGCCCGCCCATCGGGAAATATTTGATTGAGCTGCCACCCATATCCTTTAACAGGGCAATGGCGGTTTCCACCGGCACAATGCCGTCCGGTGCCGCAGCACTCAGCGGGCCGGTCGAGATTTTCACCCAGCCGACTCGGCCGGTAGGTGACACCAGGCCATTGACCACGCTGTCATTTTGGCCCAGCAGCGCGCGGCTGGCACCGACACCGGTAAACACCTGGTTTACATGTTGTGGCTGCACCTGCTGAGAAATCAGGCTGACCATCGCCGATTGTTTCGGATCTCCCGCGCCCAGCCCCACCGACAGCGCATTTTCAATCAGCCGCGCATAGCGCTGCATGTCTGCCACCGCGCTGTCGACGTCCGGGTAATTCTTGGACAGAACGCCCACCAGCACGTGCCCTTCCGCCGCCGCATAAATGTCCTGCGCATTGTCTTTCGAGCCGGCCAATACGTTGAGGCACACGCGATCGCGATAGTAGTTAGGTTGCAGCTTCATGCTTGTTTCTCCGTGAACAGATTTTTAATACAGGTGAAGACGGTCATCAGCTGTTGCTGATCAACGCTGCGCACATCCACTTCAATCTTGCCTTCGTTGGCCTTATAGCCACGGAAGTAGATAGCGATATCGCCGGTTTTCAGCGCCTGCACGATGTCGTAGGTCGAACGCCCAAGCACCGCTTCGTCAAAAGTGATCTCTGCCCGCGCAATATCGCGGCCGGCACTGTCCCAGACGGTTTTGGCGCTGATGCCGGTCAGGGTGTTCAGGCTGTCGATAAACGGCGTCATTCTTTCCACCATTTGCTGACCGGTGGTTTTCTCCAACGTCAGATAGCTTTCGATCGCCTGCGTCAGGCCGAGGATCCCCTCTTTGCCCACTTTCATCGCCCGACCGATGCCGCCGGATTGCAGCTTCACCCACTCGACGTATTGCTTCTTGCCAATAACCAACCCGCTGGTGGGGCCTTCGATGGCTTTGGCACCGCTGTAAATCACCAGGTCGGCCCCCATCTGGTAGTAACACAGCAAATCTTCTTCCGCCGCAGCGTCGACGATCAGTGGCAGGTTATGCTTACGCGCCACCACCACCGCCTGTTCAACGGAAAGAATGCTTTTCTGCACGCAGTGGTGCGACTTGATATAGAGAATAGCGGCGGTCTGCGGCGTGATGCTGGCTTCGAGCTGCTCAGCAGAACACTCGTTGGCATAACCCGCCTCGACCACTTTGCCGCCACCCAGCGCCACCATGGTGTCGACCGGTGCGCCGAAGTTGACGTTATGGCCACGCGGCAACACGATTTCGCGCGGTACGGTAATCGGCGCAAAGTGCAAATTCACCAACAGGTTGGCGTCATCTTTGACGATCAGTGCCGCCACCGACTGGGCGATGCCTGCCGAGGCGCAGGAAACGATCACCGCATTTTCGACATTCAACAGATTGGCGATATAGGCCCCGGTCTTGTCGACCAGATCCTTGATTTCAAAATAGTTATTCAGGCCATAGTCAACCGCGTCAATAACGTCCTGACGCGGTGTGGACACGCCAAGCATGGTCATACGGCCTGAAGTATTAATGACTTGTTTTAAATTATATTTTTCATAAATCGAAGACATGAGCGGCTTTCCCTTCATCGGTTAATAGGATTTCCCCGGCCACCACCGCGGCCAGCGGAACCAGCAACTGTTGGCCGGCTGCCGATTGCCCTTCTGAATCGGCAAACACCTGCGGCCCCTGGCGGAGATCAAACAGGGTGAAATCGGCGTCACAACCCACTTCGAGCCGGCCCTTATTGACCAGGCGTAGCGCCGACGCAGCATTCTCAGTCACGCAGGCGATCACCTGCGGCAGCGACAACCCGACGCTGAAGAATTTGGACATCACCGTCGCCAGGCTGTGTACCGGCCCGGCCATGCGGTTGCGGCAGTAAATATCGGAACTGATGGTATGCGGCAAAATGCCCAGTGATATCGCCTGCCGGGCGACCTCAAAACTGAAGCTGGCACTGCCGTGGCCAACGTCGAGCAACACACCGCGCTGTAGCGCACGCTGGATAGAATCACGCAGCGTGCCCGCCGGGGTCAGGATACGATTTGGCTTGCCGTTGTAGCAGTGGGTAATAATGTCGCCACGGGTCAGCAGATCGGCGATCTCATCGAGATCCGGAGGGTTATTACCGATATGCACCATCAGCGGCAATTGGTTATTTTCCCGTTGGATCTCTTTGGCAAGCACCAACGGCCGGGTACCATTCTGGCCGACCACGCTGCTGCTCATACGCGCCTTGATACCAATGATAAAACCCGGGTGTTCACCGATCGCCTGGCTGACTTTCTGCTTATCGATATCAGCCAGGTCTGCCAATTCGTTCTGTCTCAACAGACCGATGCGCGAAATATTCAGGAAGGCAAAAACGTTGGTTTTAGCACGGCGCGTCAGTGCATAAAACGTATCTACATCGTCAGTGCCGGTGCTACCAGCGTCAACTACCGTAGTGACGCCACAGGCAGTGCCGACCAAATCCGGTTCGTCATGGTAAATCGGCGAGGAAGGGTAGCAATGCACGTGAGAGTCGATCCAGCCGGCACTCAGGTGGTGATTGCCCGCCAGATCCCATAGCCGATGCGCGCGAACGTCTTCGGCCAGTTGCCCGATCTCGGCAATCTTGCCGTCCTGAACCGCCAAATCGACCAGTCGGCCATCCGCCAGTCTGGCGCGTCTGATTACTAAGTCATACATACTGCATTACTCCTTTTCAAGCAGGGGAGCGGCATGCCGCTCCCCAACAATCACAGTCGCATTTAAGCGATGGCTACCGGGAAAATAGCCCCTAACAGCATCGCCCCGAGGATCGCCCCGCCGGTGATTGGCTTATTCCAGATATAGAACAGCAGTGCCCCGAGCAATGAACCAATGCCAATCGGAATCGAGGCGGTCATCGCCGACAGGATGATCAACGGCCCCAGGAAACGACCGGAGGAGTTACCTGCGCCCATCATCACGTCCGCCCCGTAGGTGGAGTTGCTCTGGTTGATGGTAAATTTACGCGCCAGAATGATCAGGTAGCCAATCGCCAGACCTATCACCAGGCCGGTGATCAGCGAGGCGACAAAGTTGGCAACCGGGAAGATAATGCCTGCCCCGAGCAACAGTGCCGGCACTCCCAGGCCTACACCGGTCTGGATTGCACCACCAATGTCCAGGATCCCTACCAGCGAGCCTTCGATGATGCGCGCAAATAGGAAGCTGGCACCAAATGCCGCTACCGCGCCATAAATGCCGGTATCCATTCCGGCCCGCAGCATGGAAACGAAGGCCACTTCGTTAAAGGCACCGATACCGTACAGGTAGTACATGTGCGTCCCGGCGAACACGCCGGACGAGAGCAGGCCAACAAAAATCGGGAATGACCAGTCGGCATACCAGAAGCCTTTTTGGGTTTGTTCTTCCATCATCCAGCTCCTTATTTACCGCTCAGGGTATTGTGAATGGCATCCAGCCAGCCCGGCACGCCGAGGCTGAAGGACTCGAGGACTTTCATGTCGAAGCCGCGGAAGAAACCGCTCAGCACGAACAACAGCACGATCACGGCCATCATGATCTTGGTGATTTTGTTCCAGCCGCTTTCTTCCACGCCTTTACCAATCAGGATGCCCAGCACCAGACCCGGTACCGCGTTGCCCATAATCAGCTGCGCCAGGCCGCCGAAGACAGTGCCCCAGAAACCGGAGCGACGCCCGGCGTCGATAGCCGCCAGCCAGAAGATCACCGGCATCACGGTGTTCACCAGCAGGTTAGCTGCCGGCACCAACACTTTAATCGCCGTCACCTGCAGCGCAGCAGGCACTGCAGAAGCGGTGGTATTGAGGAAAGCCACCACCAACATGCCGATAATGCCGCAGGCGATAGCCATTTTTTTCGGGTCGTGCAGCGTTTGCGCCAGGTTGCGGTTCTTGACCATCAACGCTGCCGCCCCCCAGTGTGGGATGATGCGGTGGTCAACGTCCTGCGTGAAGGCCCCCGCCGCCACGGAAGACGCCCAAGCGTTGAAGAAGAAGCCCAGACCGAATGAGAAATGGGAAGCCGGATCGCCCTCGCAGGAGTTCAGCTCGCCCAAGGTACGGAAAGCGCCCATGCCCTGAGTGGTTGGGGCATGGAACATGCGCGCGGCGCCGGCCCCTACGCCAACCCCCACCAGTCCGCCGATAATAAGCGACTTAAACAAGATGATTAAAAACATCAGTATACCCTTTGATTTATGCTAACGTTTTTATTTCGTGACGAAGACAACTTTTTCTGTATTGATGATTGTCACGTTCACGGTTATTTCCAGAGATACGGAATAATTCTTTCTTTCGCGCGGCAGAAAGAAGAATAGAAACTTTTCTTTTGTTATTTTCTCTTCCGCTCTTAATACGCTGACATCCTGCGGTTCAATTCGCAGCAGAATATTACTGGTGGATTTTAATACCGCGCCCTGCACATTGGCCAAGGCAGAAGCAAAAGCTTTCGCTTTGCTGTCGCCCTTGCCCTCTACCTTTACCGACGTTGTATATTGTTCTTTCATTACGGATTGCCGTGTTTTTTAACGTAGGCCTCAACCAGCCTTTGCCCCAGCTCTTCTTTATCCATAAAACCGAAACCCAACACGGTGCAACCTTCGTTAATTGCCGTCACGCCTTCATCAATCGAGCGCATGCCGTATTTGGCTTTGTAGCCGTATTTGGTCTGAGCGGTAATGGCCCCTGCACCGCCGCTGCCGCAGAAAGAAATACCCAACTGCGCGCCTTCCGCTTTCATCACATCGCCCAGCTTCATATCTGCCGCTACGCCAGGGATAACAATGGCTTTTCCACCTGCATTCTCAATGCCCTGACCCACTTTCTGACCTTTACCCAAACGATCGCCAATCACTACGATAATCTGACCCATGGTATTTCTCCTGATTAAATTAATTCGTTAACTGCTATTGGTTATTATCTTTTGCCACTTCAAAATGGACGGAAAGCAAATAAGCCTCTTCGATCGGTAAAGTGGCAAACTGCCCCACTACCCGCTCGGCCATTTGCATTGATTCCGCCGAAATTTCATCAAACAGTGATTTATCGACTTCCGGTAATGGCTCGCCGGTTATTGAACGTAGCACCATGGCACGAATATGCGACTCCAGCATCTGTTGCTGTACCGCGTTGGTATAAATGCCCTCGGCGTTTAGCATCTCGGTAATACCTGCCAGCACCCGTTCGGTGATTTTCCCGGCCAGGCTGACATCGGGTTGCTCACTATTTTCTATCGCAACAGATCCATCATTCACTTTTCAGTACCCCTAGATCCAAACATGATTCGGTCAATTGCACGGCATCACCTGAATAACCCGCCTTCTCTGATGCCTTTACCCTAACCCCGGGAGGATTTCCTGTGTAGCCTGTTTTTTTCCAGTTGGAAGTGGAAATTCAGTGACCATCAGGGATCCATTTCGCAAAATAAGCATTTGCCAGATCATTCAATTAAATTACAAAAAGATAACACCACAAACTGTTTCCAGTTCGCCCAGCGGTGGTGAAAAGCTTCGTGATCGGGATCTCTTTCTTTTCCCCGCCTAACCGCCTACTATCGGTAAGACAATTTGACATCAACAACACCCCCGTTCCTCTGGCGCGGGGGTGTTGCTTTTGTGCTGTTTTTCCGAATTTATGGGCGCGTAACCTGCGCCCTTTGATTTGACTGGAGAGTGGAATGACCAAACCAACCATTACTATTAATGAGCTGGATGCGGAGCGCCTGGATGCACTATTGGCACAACCGGCCTTTGCCAACACCGATGTCGCCACCGCGCTGAACATCGAGCTGGATCGCGCCGAAATTCTGCCGCCATCCCAGATCCCAGCCAACGTGGTGACCATGAACAGCCGCGTGCGTTTCCGCGATCTGCATACTGCAGAAGAACACGTGCGGACGCTGGTTTACCCGGCTTCGCTGAAGGACAGCCACGAACAGCTTTCGGTAATGGCACCTTTGGGCGCAGCCCTGTTGGGGATGCACATAGGTAACCAGATTACCTGGCAGTTGCCGAACGGTGAGGAAGCTCATATCGAAGTGCTGGAACTGTTGTACCAGCCGGAAGCGGCAGGTGAATACCACCGCTAAGCGGTTATCAGGGCGGTATCCTGCCGCCCTTTCTGTGCCCTGCCTTGTCCGAAAACCTTAACGGAACTTCTTGTGGTTGGCGTCGCGGGTTTGCTTGAAGCCCTGCGCAACCTGTTTGGCTTCGGCCAGCTTGCCCTGATTAGCCAGCGCCAGCGACTGATCTATCTGGCCGATCAGCGTATCCAGCCCGTGGTGGAAATCTTTTATCTCTGGGCTATCGTTGGCCTTGTCTTCCATTTTTGGCGGCTTGCTTTGCTTGGCATCCACTGCCGCAGCACGCATATTCTGCAAGCTTTGTTTGAGGGTATCGGTGGAGTCGGTGCTCAGCACCTTTTTGTAATTGCCTGCGATGGTATCCATATCGTCGGCCAGATCGGCCGCGACCGCCAGTGAACTGGCACCCAGCAGCGTCAATGCCATAAGCGCTTTCAATTTGTTCGACATGCTTGCTCACCTTCCAGTTATTGTTTTATTTGACCCAGCCTAAACATAGGCAAAGGAGCGGAAAATCAAAACCAGAGATTTGTAAGCAAGGTTAAAACGGGGAAGTGATGCGGCTGGCAATCGGAGCGGCCAGCCGTAAGCCAGGTTTACTGACCGGCAATTTTCATGTCCGGCAACAACACGGAACCACACTGGATGTTGCTGCGGGTTTCGATGTCGCTGCCCACGCTGACAATGTTGCGCAGCATATCCTTGAGGTTGCCGGCGATGGTGATCTCGCTGACCGGATACTGGATCTCGCCGTTTTCCACCCAAAAACCGGCGGCGCCACGCGAGTAGTCACCGGTGATACCGCTAACGCCCTGGCCCATCAGTTCGGTCACCACCAGGCCCCTGCCCAGTTGCTTCAGCATGCCGGCAAAGTCATTACCCTGCCCGGCAATGCGCCAGTTGTGAATACCGCCTGCGTGCCCGGTGCTGTGCATACCGAGCTTGCGGGCCGCATAGCTGGTCAGCAGCCAGGTTTGCAGTACGCCATCTTTAACGATGTCGCGCCGTTGGGTGCGTACGCCTTCGCTGTCGAACGGCGTGGAAGCCAGACCTTTCAGTAGGTGCGGGTGTTCTTCAATGGTCAGCCATTCCGGCAGGATCTGCTTGCCCAAAGAATCCAGCAGGAAAGTGGATTTACGGTAAACGCTGCTGCCACTGATGGCGCCAACCAAATGCCCGAACAGGCCGGTCGCCACCTCGGAAGCAAACAGCACCGGGGCGGTCATGGTAGACAGCTTGCGCGGCGCCAGGCGCGACAGCGTGCGACGGGCACATTCCTGCCCCACCCATTCAGGGCTTTCCAGATCGCCCATCGCACGACCGATGGTATAGGCGTAGTCGCGCTCCATATCACCATCCTGCTCAGCAATCACGCAGCTCGACAGCGAGTGCCGGCTGGAACAGTAGCTTTGCAGCATGCCATGACTGTTGCCGAACACCTTGATGCCGTAGTGGCTGTTAAAACTGCCGCCTTCAGTATTGGTGATGCGCTTGTCAGCCGCCAGCGAAGCCTGCTCTGCGCGAGCAGCCAATTCGATACCGCGTTCGGCGTCCAGTTCTGCCGGATGGAACAGATCCAAGTCCGGTGCTTCAAACGCCAACAGGTCCTTTTCCGCCGGGCCGGCGTTCGGATCTACCGAGGTGTAACGCGCAATATCCAGCGCCGCCTGCACGGTGCGGGCAATGGCATCCGGGCTGAGATCGGTGGAAGAAGCGCTGCCTTTGCGTTGCTGGTGATAGACGGTAATGCCCAACGCGCCATCGCTGTTGAACTCAACGTTCTCCACTTCGCCAAAGCGAGTGCTGACGCTGATACCGGTAGATTTGGTCACGGCAACTTCTGCCGCATCAGAACTGGCGCGCGCCAGTTCCAAAGCCTGTGAAACGGCCTGTTCCAGCGCCTTGCGCTGCTGTGCAACTTGAGTGACTACTTTCATCAATCTGCCATACTTAATCAGAAAATCGTTGAGAAAAGTGCCGTGGCGGCGTGGTTACGCGCGGAGTCACGCGCAAAAAACATGAGATTTATGCTTTTGAGTCTAACAGGAACCGCGTGGAATTTCGCATAAAGCCGGCAACCTGTTAGGATTAGCCTCTTTTTAACGGAGCCTACCATGAATAAACAGCCTGAAGACTGGCTCGACGATGTCCCGGAGAACATTGACGAGGAAGATGACGAGATTATCTGGGTCAGTAAAAGTGAAATTAAACGTGATGCCGAAGCGCTGAAAGACCTGGGCGTTGAACTGGTCGAGCTGGGCAAGAACGCGCTGGAACGCATCCCGCTGGATGAAGATTTGCGCGCTGCGATTGATCTGGCACAGAAAATCAAAAAAGAAGGTCGCCGCCGTCAGCTGCAGCTGATTGGCAAGATGTTGCGCGCCCGCGACGTAGAGCCGATTCAGACCGCGCTCGACAAACTGAAGAACCGCCATAACCAACAGGTTTCGCTGTTCCACAAGCTGGAAGCATTACGTGACCGCCTGGTCGAAGAAGGTGATGACGCGATCCCGCCGATTTTGGCGTTGTATCCGGAAGCCGATCGCCAGCAGCTGCGCTCACTGGTGCGTAACGCACAGAAAGAGAAAGCCGCTAACAAGCCGCCGAAAGCCTACCGTCAAATCTTCCAGTACCTGCGCGATCTGGCCGAGACTGCAGAATGATCGCCGCCGTCACCACGGGATGAACCCAGTTCATCCCCGGTGATGTGCAGGTTCACCGCTACTTTCACGGATATTGAAACGCAGGCTGCCTTCCAGCTCTTCCTCCGCCTCTTCAAACAACAGGATTATCGCGCCAAAGCGACGTTTGCTGCGGGCATTGAGATGGGTGAATTCTATCTCCACCGGCAAACCGATGTCCGCCGTCACCACATCCCAAAGTGCATCCAGATTGGCACCAAACGGCTCATCCAGCGCAAACTTTTGCGCGAAGTCGCGGTAAAAAGCCGGCAAATCGTTAATCTGATTAAAATCGAACTCTACTTTTACCATCAAGCTCACTCCACCCGAATGAAGTTTTTATAATGGTCACGCGTGACAAAAATCAGGCCGTCGCTGGAATACAGCAAACGATCGCCGCCGCGCCGGCCGCATTGATAATTGATATCCGCCTCACGCCATACCCGACTGCGGGCCGTGGGCAGTTGCCCTTCACGGTTTGAGAAACGATCGCCGCCAATCGCTTTGCCCGGCAACACCGAACACAGATTACCGTTACGTGCATCCCACCCCTGTTCACGCGCCTGCTTCTTGGTGATGTAATAGTCCGGCAGCCGCTGGTGCTGCTGCAGATAGCTCACCACCCTTTGCTGCTGCGTCAGTTGGTCAATACTCTGACCTTCGGCCACCGCCGGTACGTTGGCAATCACCCGATCGCTACTGCGCAGTGCATTAAAACCGGCTATCACAACGGCGATAACAATCGCCACGAGGATCCGCTTGTTCATTGCTGTCCCTGATTTATGGCCGACAGGGGTGCATCAGCACCCATGCTGGTTGGATTTATAGATGAAAAGGATGAAGCAGAGATGACTGGCTTGTAACGTTTTCACTTCAGGGAAAGCGCGCCGAACAACCTGCATCACCCGTTCAAGCTAATTATGCCATTTTGCAGCCGGTCAGGCACTCAGTGCAACTCTGAAACGGGGCTATCTCAGGCAAGTATAGCCCCGGCAAGAATATTTGAGGTATTAGTCAATCAGGGCGTGGCGGTAGCGATACAGCATGTCGGCCAGACGTTTTACCGGCCCGGTGACGCTGAGCGGAGCCTGATAATCCACCAGTTTCTGCTGATAATCGTTCATTTCGCTCAACAACCGATCGTAATAATAAGCACGTTTTACGTCGTTTTTCGCCGAGACCATGTGGTCGGCGGTATTGCGGATCTGCTTATGGAAAGCCGAAAGCTCCTCGCTAACTGGGATCTCAGCTCGCTGCATACGCTGGTGAGCAATAATCAGGTTCAGCGCCAATCGGTACTTGGCAATATCGTTCGGGAACATCATCAGCAACTGATTCAACTGCTGATACAGCGCAGGCAGGTGGTTTTGCTGACGGCGTGAGGCCTTGGTGGTCAGCGCAGATACCGCACTGCCGACAAACTGGTTCAGCAGCGTGCGACCAGTGCGTTCACGCGAGTTATCGCGAATCAGCAGCAGCACCATCAGGCCCACACAGCTGCCGAGGAACTGGCCGAGTGCACCATCGAGGAACTGCGTGACGTTGAACTCCATCGGGTTGCTCAATACCAGAATATTGATGGTCCCCGCCAGCAGGCCGAGCGAACCCAACCGCCGTTTTTGTACTTCGATACCGATGAAAAACGCCAGCAGGCCCAGGCTGAGGCACAGCAGTAAAATACTTTGCTGCGTCGCCGGCAGGATCACCATAAAGTACAGTGAGCCGACCGGGATCGCCGCCAGCATGCCCAGTATAAAGTCCATCGCCACCATGCGCGGTGCCGGGGTGCGCATCGCCAAGGAGGTGATCACCGCAATGATCACCATAAAGCCGCTGCCGGAGGTCCAGCCGGTCCACAGCCACAGCAGGCTGCCAAAAGCCGTCGCCACAAAGGTACGCAGGCCGTTAATCATCGCGTGGTGGCCTTCCGCCGAGGTCGGTTTAACCACCACCTCACTGCTCAACACCCCTTCTTCTACCGAACTGATGCTGCTGTTGGTATGTACACCTTTGGCCAGCAGCAGGTAGCGAGTGGCCGCCCCTACCCAACTGGTGATGGTTACTAATGTCTCGTCGGTACGGTTGGTCGTCAGCACCTGCCGCAACAACTTCATGCGTTTATGGATTTCCTGCGGCGTTTGGGCCGGTACCATCAGCAACTCACGAACATTTTCTTTCAGCGCATCCGGGTGATTCAACAGGATTAAATAGGTCTCGCAGGCCTGGGTAATCAAGGTTAGCGAAAGCGTATGCAGCGCCAGAATACGGCGATTCGCCTTTTGCCAGCGTGATGACTCCATCATCAGGTTACTGCGCATACCGTTCAGCGCAGTGGTACTCTTCACCAAATTGCTCCAGGCGCAGTCGATATCTTCTTTCTCAGCATTGCTGATGCACATCTGCATCAACAGGTACTGATCCACCAGCAGTTTATCCACCACCCGATCGATATCCTGTTTGATTGAGCGCGGCGAGAACAGCAAGTCCGCCAGCACGGCGCTGACGATCCCCAGCACGATCTCGCTGCAGCGCTCAATAGCGAACTGCGGCGCTTCCAGCAGATGCGCTTCACTGCTGGCAACGGTGACAATAATGATCAGCGCGGTATAACCCGCCAGGCCCCAGGCATAGGAGTTTTCAACTTTAACCAGGGAGGAGAGCCAGGTACAAAAGCCGGCCCAGATGCAGCACAGCAACAACATCACCACCGGTGCACGCGCCGTAGTAACGATAATCGCTATGCCGACAAAGCAGCCGATAAATGTGCCGATAATACGCAGCCAACCGCGATGGCGAATAGCACCGGAAAAAGGCTCGCCGCCCGCGGCAAAGGCCGTGCCGGCGGCCACGATGGCGGCGGTCATCGCCGACCAGCGTGGGGTTTCCAGATTGAGATGGAAGCCGACGAACAACGCAAACACCACCGCAAAACTAAGTTTGAAGGCAAATCTCAGCCGGATAAAAGTTGGGTTATTCATTAACCGAACTCACGCAGCCGATGCATCAAGCGAACAAAAGGCGAGCCGCTGTCGGTAGCACGGTCATTCTTACCGGTGATCACCACGGTGGCGGTGGTGCCCGCCGGGTACGGGTGCAATTGGTCTTTGTCATCCAGCAGGATTTTCACCGGCACGCGCTGCGCCAGACGCACCCACTCCAGGTTACTGTCGATCGACGCCAGCCCTTTGCTGTTCACGGTGCTGCTGCTGTTGTTGACGGCGGCAGCCAAGCTATCGACGGTGCCATGCATAATACGGTTGCTACCCAGCGGGGTGATTTCCGCACGGTCGCCTTTGTTCAGGCCATTGAGCTTGGTTTCTTCCAGATAGGCCAGAATGTAGAAGCTGTTTTTCTTCACCAACGCCACGGCGACTGAACCCCGGGTGATGTATTCACCGGCATGCACGTTCAGGTTGGTGATCCACCCGTCGGCCGGTGCGCGCACCGTGGTCCGTTCCAGATCCAATTTAGCCAGTTCACGGGTCGCTACGGCCTTCGCCAACTGATGTTCTACGGTTTGCAAAACGTTATTCGCCTGGTCGATCTCTTCCTGCGACATCGCCTGCACACCGAGGCGCACACGGCGGCCGGCTTCACGTCTTTTTTCTGCCGCCAGCGTCTGGTAGTAGGCGACATCGGCATTGGCTTGCGCCAGTGCCTGTTGGTAGCGCGGCTGGTCGATAACCAACAGCACCTGCCCTTTCTTCACCAGTTGGTTATCCACCAGAGGAACATCGGTCAACAGACCAGTGACGTCCGGAGCAATTGCCACCACGTCAGCGGTAAACTTGGCGTCACGCGTCCAGGGGGATTCGGTGTAAAACACCCAGGCCTTGAATATGGCAACGATCCCCAGCAGGACCAGAATCAGAGTGATCGCGATCCGGGCTATTTTTATTGAAAAATTTTTCACAGCGACCTCAAACGAAAAGACAGGTAATCAGATAGAACAAACAGCAGTACAGCGCGGTATTAAACAGCGCTGGATGCCAGACAAAATCGTAAATCCCGGTGGGTTGCAGCAGGCGGCGCAGCAAAAAAAACAGCGCCAGCGAGAGCAGCAACTCAAAAAATATTGGGGGAAAAGACAGTCCGAAAATGACCATAACCGGAAGCAAACTCATTAATTTTTCCTTATCACTCACTGCGCCGGGCGTTAAGAACTCTATCCATTCACATTCTCTTTACATTTTAGCGGACACGCACCACAAATTCTGGCCCAGACAGGTCAGGAACCTGAAATAAGAGTAAACTCTGGAGCGTACATCCGCGATAGGGACTGCGAGGATATCGGAGGGATCGGCCACCATGGCGCTGCCGATCGCACTCGCGCGTTAGTAAGGTCTTTTCACCCGACCTGTTTATATTAGCGTGCTTACTATCAAGTCATCAACAATCTGTGATCTAAATCACTTTTAAGCCAGAGTGAATAATGGAAAGACTAAAACGGATGTCGGTATTCGCCAAAGTGGTTGAATGCGGGTCATTTACTGCGGCAGCGCGCCAGTTGGATATGAGCGTTTCATCTATCAGCCAGACCGTCTCCAAACTGGAGAATGAGCTGCAGGTCAAGCTGCTCAACCGCAGTACGCGCAGCATTGGCCTGACGGAGGCCGGAAAAATCTATTATCAGGGCTGTCGCCGCATGCTGCTGGAAGCCAGCGAAGTGCATGAGCAGCTGTACGCGTTTAACAATACGCCGACCGGCACGCTGCGTATTGGTAGCTCGTCCACCATGGCGCAAAACGTGCTGGCAACCATGACTGCCGATATGCTGAAAGAGTACCCCGGCCTGACGGTGAACCTGGTAACCGGCATCCCGGCACCGGATCTGATCGCCGACGGGTTGGATGTGGTGATCCGCACCGGTGCGCTGCAGGATTCCAGCCTGTTCTCCAAACGCCTGGGTTCAATGCCGATGGTGGTGTGCGCCGCCAAAAGCTATCTCAGCCAACACGGCACGCCACTAAAACCCAGCGATATGGTCAATTTTTCCTGGCTGGAATACAGCGTGCGACCAGATAGCGAGTTCGAGCTGATCGCGCCAGAAGGCATCAGCACGCGCATCTCACCGCAGGGGCGTTTCGTCACCAACGATTCACAAACCATGATCCGCTGGCTGAAAGCCGGAGCGGGTATCGCCTATGCCCCGCTAATGTGGGTGATCGAGGAGATCAAACGCGGAGAGATCGAGATCCTGTTCAAAAACTATCATTCGGATCCTCGCCCGGTGTACGCGGTGTACACCGAGAAAGATAAGCTGCCGCTCAAGGTGCAGGTGTGCATCAATTATCTGACCGAGTACTTTAAGCGCGTGGGGGAAGTCTATCAGGGCTATCGCTGAGCAGCACACGACCCGCCAAGGCGCCAAGCACCAGTAATGCCAGCATGCCCAGTCCCCAGATTAACCAGACGGCATACTTCACCCAGGTGAGCAGCAGTGGGAAAGACCCGACCAGCCAGTTCCCCAGTTGCTGCAACTGCGGCAGCCAAGTGTCCAATAGCGCCTGTGGCACCAGGCTGAGCACCCCGGTAAGCTGCGGTGCCAACTGCGCCGAACCGTTCTGCGCCAGCCCCATTAGTGCGGGCAACCAGCCCAATACGCCAGAAACCCCCCAGGCCAGCAGCGTCCATAACGCCATTGCCGCCAACAGCACGGCCACACTCCATCCACGTTTTGTCATGGTTGCCCTCCAGTAGTATTAACTGCCTTGCCGCATTGCTGGCAAAAACGGCTACCTGGCGGCAAGGGAGCGGAACATCCGCTGCATTGTGCCACCGCCGTCTCAAAAGGCTGACCACAACGATGGCAATAACGGGCACCTGGCTTGTTAGGTGCCTGACATTGCAGGCATTGCGGCCCCTGATCGCCGTGCTGATTATAACGGTTGCCATGGTGGCCACTGCGATGCCCTGAGCGTTGATGCCCGCCGCCAATACCGCCTTGCCCCAAGAGCTTTTTCAACAGGCTCATCGCCTTCTCCTCTTTGCTTTACGCCGGGTGACAGAATAAACCCTGGAGTAAACTCCAGGGTAAAGCACAGCGAGAGATATTTACGTTTAATTACACCGCCATACCAGCAACGCTTTGATGTGGTTAACAAAAAGCATTATCGGTCATTACCCCGCCGGCTAGCGTTGCGCTATGCTGCGGTGACCTCTCCCTGCATCAGGAACAAATAACAATGAAAAAAATCATACTGGACTGCGATCCGGGACATGACGATGCGATCGCCATGCTGCTGGCCTGGGGTAACCCACAGATCGATCTGTTGGCCGTGACCACCGTGGTGGGCAACCAAACGCTGGATAAGGTCACTCGCAATGCGCTGGCCGTCGCGCGCATCGCCAATATTACCGGTGTGCCCTTTGCTGCCGGCTGCCCACGCCCGCTGGTACGCCAGATAGAAGTCGCACCCGATATCCATGGCGAATCCGGCCTAGATGGCCCGGTGTTACCGGAGCCAACGCTGACGCTGGAACCCTGCCACGCGGTAGATCTGATCATCGATACCATCATGGCTCACCCGCCGGGCAGCGTGACGCTGGTACCGACCGGCGGCCTCACCAACATTGCCATGGCAGTACGCAAAGAACCACGCATTGCTGACCGGGTGAAGGAAGTGGTGCTGATGGGCGGCGGTTACCACGTGGGCAACTGGAGCGCGGTGGCCGAATTTAATATCAAGATCGATCCGGAAGCAGCACACATCGTATTCAATGAAAAGTGGCCGCTGACCATGGTCGGGCTAGATCTGACCCATCAGGCACTCGCCACGCCAGAAGTCTGTGCCCGCATTGCCGATATCCAAACCGGACCGGCCAGATTTGTCGGCGAACTGCTTGATTTCTTTGGCAAGATGTATCAACAGGCGCAGGGCTTTAGCGCCCCGCCAGTACACGATCCTTGCGCGGTGGCCTATGTGATTGACCCCGAAGTGATGACTGTACGTAAAGTCCCGGTAGATATCGAACTGACCGGCACCCTGACGCTGGGTATGACGGTGGCCGACTTCCGCGCCGCGCCGCCGCCGGACTGCCACACCCAGGTGGCGGTAAAACTGGATCAGGATAAGTTTTGGGATTTGGTGGTGAATGCACTGGAGAGGATTGGGGAAGTGAGGGTTTAAGCTGCGGCGTATAAGGCAGGTAATAGTAAGGCGGCAGGCCGGGTAGCTTTTGGATTGCCGCCCGGCCTGGGTTTATCGCGGAGAAGGAACTAAATAGCTTAATACTAAAATAAATCATACTACAATCAGGCTTAGCATTAATCCAAAAAAAACACGACCTTATTATTAACTAATGGAATATTTATTTTATCGACAAGAGTTTTTAATTTGATTTTTTGTGAATGTGAAGGTTGGATACCAGAAAAATTATAATTTTCACTCCAGTGATTAATTTGTATTTTGGTGAAGTCAATATCATATTTATTTATATTTTCAAGAATTAAAATCAAGTTATCCCATTTATTTAAAGCACGAGCCATAGAATAATAAATAGGTATGTGTGACGGTGAGGGTGATTTATCTAACAGTCTTTGTACATCTATGTGGTTAAAGACTATTTTCTCTTTAATAATCAAATTCAAGGATAATTTTACAATTCCAATAAGTGGATGACTCATTGATTCAAATAATAAGCCGCTTGCAGCAGCTCCCTTATTTTGAGCTATAATCTTTAATGATGTCATATAAACACCAATAAAATTTGAATCTAAATTATTTTCTGTAATCTCTATAATTTTACCATATCGATGTTCGTTCAGTGCACAAAGTGCAACCCTCCTCTTTGCTACACTATTTGATGAATTATTAAAAACATCAAGATAGAAAGAGACCACATCAAATTGATTGTTCGCAATTAGTTTATGTATCCTTGATCGTACAAGAGAGTTTTTATCAAGTAGTAATCTAAAACAGAGATCTTCAGGCACTCTCAACATATTATTAATCATGTATTGTAAGACAAGCTGTTTTATAGGAGAGAAAGAGTCAATGAGCATAACTCTGATATAATTCTCTTTATTATCACAACCACTATCCAATTTATATTCAGTTGCTCTCATTCTGACAATAGGATTGGGATGTAACATAGCTTGCTCAAAAATAAAATCAAGCGGAAATAGACTTTTATTTACTAACATACACAGTGATCTTTCAGCAACGACTTTATCAGGTGAAGATAAACCATTCAGTAAAGCATACTTATTTTCTTCACTAGATAAAAAATCCATGACTTTAAAAACAAATAGACTATGGTCATCGCGTTGGCATTCTAATAGCCAAATTAGATGCGGTAGACATTTAACAAACTCGGCGGCGTTAGTACTCACCAGCAACCTTTCAATACTCTGTCTTGCCGATTTTCTCACTGGCTCTGCCCAATCATTTGTACGATTAATAAGTTCAGGCAAGGCAGAAACATCACGAATTAAACCAAGGCATAAAACAGCTATTTCTCGTATATGTCCATTATAGTGCCTAGTCAACTCTTTAAGATGTCCTTTACTATATAATTTATAATTACTCTTAGACCAAAAGTAATTTTCCTTTTCTGCTAATAATTTTCCCAACTTAATATATAAAAAATATTCTGAAGCCATTTATATTTACCTACCATGGTAATAAAAACCCCGTTATTTTCACAAAGTTCCACTTATTAATACTACAAGGAACATTGCATCGACGTAACTTAAACATTTCATTTTTCACACTTATACTTCGCCGCCTTCAGGCCATAGATATCACCTTGCTTATGGGGAGAGATAACGGCGAGGTGATTATCGGTGGCGACTAGCTTACCGCGTCCGGGATCACCGATACGGAACCGCAGGAGATCACCGCCGCACCCGGTATAATCCCGATTGCCGCAACCAGATAATCCAGCGCGCTTTGCGCCTCCGCAAAGCTCTTGATATCCCCAACCACCGGCACAAAATCCGCACCAAACGAAGCCATACCCTTCAACTCTTCACGGCGCTGATTGTACATCTTCACCGAGCAGGCTTCCGCGCTCATTCCGGCACAGTTTTGCTGCTTATAGCGCTCGTTCTCTGCGTCGACACGCTCTGCGGCGACCTGTTGAGGAGTTTTGCCCTGCGACGCAGCGTCAACAACATCACTCAGCGAGTTATTCTCCACAACAATCGCGTGAGTTGGGACTGTTATGCTACCGGTATCTTTTTTTGCTGTAGTGCTGATAGTAAATCCACCAACACCCTATTGCTATCAAAGAACCTGCGAAAGATGCCGCTTTGACATACTTGAGCAAATCATTGCTAAGCAATTCAAACGGCACATCGTACATAACCATAAAAAGTAGTCTTATCACACTGTATAACAGCACTACAAAAACGTTCATAGCCAAAATGCATGAAATAAGAAGATAAATGAAAACTAACAGACTTCTTTTGAAGGTCATTTTTCATTCCCCTTCAATTTTTCAACATCTACTTTACCAGCCTGGTCATTTATTATTTCGGTGCCTAAACTGGCTCCAGCATTGCCGAAGGCTCCGGACAATGGATCTATCGACAATGGTTTGGATATTCCCATACCAACATCAGTCCAGATCCAGTCTTTCCATGGCTTCATTGGATTTAAAACTTTATCAAGTGGCAACTCAACCAGTTTACCAACACCATAGCCCAGCCCAGACGCCGCCCCACTGATAGTGCCACCTTTCAACGGATCATCTCCTTTAAGGTAGCTGGACGTAGCACTACTACCTGCATTTACTGCCATAGTGCCCCACAACCCAGTTCCTGCCGTGAATGCACCTGTCCAGTAACCGAGGATTACATCATTAGGATTCACTTCACCATTAATCAATAAGCCCACACCAGCATTAGCTCCCGCCCCTATCAGGCTTGTCGTTGCAGCAGCTCCAGGCAACAGCGGCCAGGCCATCGCGCTACTTACCGCAACAACCATCGTCTGGCATGATACTGGCGTACCTCCACTACAAGCTTCCTTAATGGCAGCCTGTTGTTCTGCCTGCCATTTCTCAATAGTTCCGGGTTTGTTCTTCTCAGCCGCCGCCAGCACATTGGCTAGGCCATTATTCTCCCCCCCGACCAATGGTCGGGGTTGGGGTTGTAATCAATTACTTACTGATATTGAAGGACTAACGGAGGCTAAAATATCTATAACATCGTCTACAGTTGAGAGCATATAATGAGCAACTTCGTCATGCACATTACCACTTTGTTCATTAAACCATTCTAGATACTTAGAATTTTCAACGAGATAAAGACCAGTAAGCATCTCCCCTTTCTGCTCTTCCTGCATTTTTAGCAGGTCACCTTCATCTGTCACTCGGAAAGAATAAATCCAGTCGAACAACACCTTCACTTTACTGCCTTCTTCGTTATCCCCAGAAGACAAAATTAGTTCAAGGGAACCAGAGGAGTATCGAAAATCCTCTAGTTGACTATTTTGAAGGGAGCCTTCAGTAAGAAGAACTTTATTCAGTTTTTCAGTCATATATGATTACTCGTCATACCTAAACTTGATCCTATTCTTACCAGACTGGATCTCTAATGTCGGACGACCATCCGTACTACGTTCACGAACGATAACAGTTCGACCATCTGGCAATTTGCCGACCCTTCCGCCAGGTATATCTTTAATCTCTGTCGGGGATAAGGCATCAAACTCTTTGTTAGCAGCGTTACTACCACCTGTTCTTTCGAAGAGTTTTGAACGCCCTGTAGTCTCATTCCCTTTTGATGATGTCGAGGTTAAATCTTCGACAGTAATATTCTGTTTTTCACTATTCCGAGCATTCTCCTCATCCTGAGGCTCCCAGCCGCCTGGTGTTCCAGACCCCGAACCACCCAGCTCTTTCTTCTGTTCATCAGTCAGATCCTTGCCAATATTCGGATTTGAGGATGCGCCAGGTGCGTATTTATCCTGAAGTGAACTCAGATATTTTCCGGTGATCTCGTCGTTACCCATCATTTTCAAGGTAACAAGATGCTCCAGTTCATCGGACGTCATCTTGTCCGCAATATCTTTGATCGCGGCACCTGCCAACCCGGCGATACCTGCTTTTGCTCCTATCTCCAGCAGTTGCTCTGCAACCTTGCTACGACATGGGGCAGCAATGGCACAACCTTCCGCAACGACCTTCAGGAAGTTATTCTCCACCGCATTCTTAGCGGCTTGCGAACCTGTCACCACGCCTGCGCCGCTGTCTGCAGCAAGACCGCCTGCCAGCCCTGCGGCCAGTTGGCTCAGTGCGCTCACCTGCTGTTTCTCGCTTTCTGTCAGGTCCGAGATTTTACGGCCCTGGAACATCTCACTCAGTATTACCCGCGCTACCAGCTCGCCACCACCGGCACCCACCGCTCCGGCTACCGCCGACTGGTTGTTCAACTGCGCGGCTATCGCTCCCAGCACCGCATGCGCCATCGCGTTGGCGGCCACGTTGTCATCACCGATACGCGCTTTGATTTCTCTCGCCAGATACGGTGCCGCGCCACTCGCCAAGGCTCCAGCAAGATTGTTCCCCGCCAACGCCTGCAACGCCCCGGTCACCGCCTGCGCGGCTCTTTGCATATCGCTGCCGGTACCATAGCTTTCCATGGTCTTTTTATAGGCGTCGCTGTTACGCAGAACCTTAACGTCTTTTTCAGTCGGGTTGGCCGCCTTCGCCGCCTTCAGACCATTGATATCACCCTGGGTACGGATAACATCCATCGTCTGCCCGGCTATCTCGCCAATCAGCTGTGCCTGCTTCAGCCGGTTTTGCTCTTTCTCCTTGTCGAAAATCGGCCCGATACTGCCGTTGGCGTTATCGGTATCCCGGCTCAGTTGATTAACATCCTGCTGCTGGTTGGCCTGGTCCCGAATAACCACGCTACCGCCCGACACCGCCGCCTGCGTGGTGCCTTCTGCATACCCTTTATTACCCGCGCCGGACAGGGCTGCGCCCGCCAGATTGGTCAGCAAATCGACCCCCACTGGGCCACCGCTGCTGATGCTGCCCCCCTGATGCTCGGCCTTGAAATCCGCCTGATTATGGATATCACTGAAGCCCAGAGTACCGGTATCGAGACGGTTTTTATCCGCTGTGGCGGTACTGGCAATCACTGCACCGTCCAACTGCGTATGCTCACCAACCTTAACATCATAGCCGCCCTTGCCGGCAAACAGACCGGTTTGCTCCTGCACGCTGTCATAATTACTGTGCAGTTTGTCACGACTCATGCTTAGGCTGGCAGAGCCACCGGCACCGATGATGGCTACGCTGACACCACCACTGACGCTGGTCTGTTTGGCGTCGTAGTTATCGCTATCCTGCTGGCTTTGCAACGTCAGGTTACGCCCGGCATCCACCTTCACCGTTACACCACTGGCCTGCGCACCCGACAACAGGGTATCCCGGCCGCTGTGCAGCGACAGTTTGCCGCCACTGTCTATCGTTGTTTCACTCCAGAACGTGCCATCGCCATGCTCACTACCCTGACTCTTATTGGCATTGGCGAACACGCTCAATCCGGTCTGTTTACCCACGCCAATACTGACGCCAATATTGCCGCCGCTGCTCTTGTTGCTGCCCTCGGTCTTCTGCGTATTGGCCGCGCCCAACAGCAATACATCCCGTTCGGCATTCAGGGTGGTATCGCCCCCTGCTTTGAGCTGACTGCCCACCACGGCAATATCGCCACTGTCGGCCGTATTACCCTTGCCAGTTGCCGTCACCTGCAAATTATTACCGGCGTTGAGCGTTGAACCGGTAACGCTAGTTTGCTCCTGATGCTGCTTCGACGACGATTGCTGTGCCCCCAGCGAAACGCTGATGCCCACCATGCTGCCTTCTTCAGTATCGGTATTGCCCACTGTGGCCAGTTGCCCTGCCTGAACCGCCTGCACGCCGGATAAGGCCGCTTTGGTGCCCTGCAATGCTGCCAGTCGCCCATCGGTTTCCTGCTTCGCCTGCTGGGCCGTCGTTACCGCCGTGTTGATGGCGCTGCCTACCGTGCCGGACAAGGCGAGGCTCAGACCACTTTGTTTCTGTTCGAAGGTTTCATCACGACGACGGATATCCTGGCCCGGGTCGATCTGTACGCTATCTCCCGTCACCGACAGGTTCTTATCCGCGATCACGTCCGCGCCACCGATATGCGCCTTGCCGCCGCCGCTGAACACGCCGCTGGTTTTTGTCTCGTTCAGCCAGTAGTGCGATTGCGCTTCGGTGGCGGCGGCATAGGCAAATCGGCTTTACCACCGACCAGCGGATCGAGGTGATCACCGAGCCGGGGCAGTTAATCATCCGCATCGCACCGGCCACGAAGGGCGCCGCATGAACATCACCTTTACTCCTGAACCGATCCCGGAGCTGATCATCGCTGGTGCTTCACTGGCAGCACTGGGATTTAGTGCAGGGCCGCCGTTGCAGCTTACGCTCAGATCCGATGGGCTGTGGATCACCACCGTCACCGATGATGCCACCTGGGAAGCCCTCTGTAAGGCCAGCCAGCACCGCCCGGATCTGGGCGCGGACTGGGTAAGGCAAAACGGCGAACTGGTGATTGCTGGGGACTGGCTCACCGCGTCTGGCATTACCGAGGCAGAACAACTGGAGATCACCGCCGCACTCGGAGTGAGCCGGTTGCAGCGGCGGGAAGTGGGAGGATTTGAGGCGTAGAAGTGACTAGTCCTGATATAGGTTGACACTTTTCAGCCTTATAACGCCCGGTGAACTTCATCGGGCGTTTTGTATTGTAGCGACAGATGCGGTCGCCGCGTGTTGTAGATTTCCACCGACTCCCTGACCATCTTCCTTGCCTGTCCGATATCTTTCGGTCTGCTGAGCAGGTATTCCATTTTCAGTATCCCGTTTACCCGTTCCGCCAGCGCATTCTGGTAACAGTCATATCCGTCCGTCATCGAACAAGTTACGCCATGTCGTTGATGTAACGCCTGATATTCCTGCGAGCAGTACTGGATACCCCGGTCTGAGTGATGCACCAGCGGCGCTGCCGTGCGCCTGCCGGCCAGCGCCATTTTGAACGCGCTGGCGACATGCCGGGCATGCAGGCTGTCATGGACATGATAGCCCACGATTTTTCTCGACCACGCATCCGTCACCAGACTTACGTACGCCGTCCCCGTCCGCAGGGGAAGGTACGTGATATGCCGCCACCCAAACCTGTTCCGGGCGGTTGGCTATCACCTGATTGTCTCCTGTTTTCAGCAAGTTGGGATGGCGGTAAAAACGATGATGGCTGTGCGTTGTCTTGTGATACGCCCGCTTAGGCATCACCAGTAACCGGGCGCAGCGCAGTATCCGGAACAGGCGGTCTCGCCCCACATGTACGGGGGCTTCCGGCTGTTGTCGCAGCAGGTGGTGCAGTTTACGTGTTCCCAGTCGGGGCTGGTGTAAGCGGATGGCGGCCACCTGTTCGACGATATGGCGGGCTTGCTCTTCTCTCCCGCGTTCACGTTGCAAGGACTGATACCACGCCTGTCGGCTGATACCCATCAACCGGCAGGCGTGCGTTACTGTGAGTCGCGGCGCTTGTGTTTGCGCGATAAGGCGGCCAACTGCTTTTTTGTCAGAGTGGCTCCGAACTCGGTATTCATCACTTTCACGACTGCTTCAAAGAACTGGGCTTTGACTTCCGATTCAGCCAGTTGCTGTTCGAGTTCTTTGATTCGCTGTTCGGGGGTCAGGGGTAACGTAGGCATATTGTCTCCGCACAGTCTGGTAGAAGAGGAGGTGCGCCAGTCGAGTTGGCCATATTTACGCAGCCAGTTCATGACGGTATGACTGCCCTGGATACCGTAGCGGTCTTGTGCCTGACGGTAAGTCATCTCGACTTGTTCGACGACGGCCAATTTAAAGGATAGAGAGTAATCGCGTTGTGTGCGTTTAACATACTGGTTCATCACATTTTCCTCAGTGTGTGAGTAAAATGTGTCAACGCTATTCAGGACGGGTCAAAGCAAAGATCCCGGCCAGTTGACCGGGGTCTTTTTATCTAACTAAAGAGCTACTACTTACTGATATATATGGCCTTACACGTATTACGACTTTCGTAATTAACTCATCGGTAATAATTTCAGAGTATAGATATTCGCCTGTAGCATCCTTTTGCAGCTTTATCTCGCTAACATTTTCGGAAAGGTACCTAGACACTTCTTTCCCATTAAACGAGATGACCGTTTGTATCCAGCCCGCCGTAGCACAGAATGAAAAAATAATCTCAACCCCATTGTCATCATTAGTTTGATATGCAAAATGTAAATCAGCAACTTCACTAGTTGCCATGGGCGGTGACTCAAAAAAGCCCAATAAATCAATTTCATCAGGGAATGACTTAATAAACATTACTTTTTACCATCTTTAGGAATAGTTGTGACAAATCTACGAGAACCATCAGGCATGATCTCAAAAGCAGTTTCTAATTTAGCCGCCTTTCCTGAAAGGCCAATAAGCAATGACTCCCGCACTTCAAAGGCTTGATTTCCTTTCGTATAGGTATCTACAACATTACCTTTCGTATTTGCTACCTGCTTTAAGTGTTCGGTAAGTACACTAGCCCCTTTCTCATTGGTTTCTAATCCCAAACGGTTCATTGTCTGAGCTAACTGAGTAGAGCGATCAGCGTTATGCTCACTACTTTTCACATTACCAAAGAGATAATCAAACTTCTTGGGATCAATAACTGTTTTGGTCGCATTTTCAGCGGCACTTGTAGAGCCTGTACTTGGTGTCTTCGTCACGGCCAGAACAGCTTTCGCCGCCACATACTGAACTAACTTAGCTTCACTGGTCGGCACACCGCTTGCCACGATCTCCGCTGCTCTTTGCGGCGTCATTTCTCCATCAGCAGTTAATGCACTGACCGGCACCCCAAAGAACTCACCCCAGGCGGTCAACAGACCTTTAACAGCATCCTGGCCTTCCGGCATATCTCCCTGGGCATTTTTGACCAGAGCCGCTGCAATTTCATCCGGTGTAGCACCATCCTTAACCATGGAGGCACCGAGCGAGGTTTGCGACATCCCTCTGTCCGCCATGCCCTTACCGAAGTCATTCGGACTCAGCGAGTTATTCTCCACCGCATTCTTAGCGGCTTGCGAACCTGTCACCACGCCTGCGCCGCTGTCTGCAGCAAGACCGCCTGCCAGCCCTGCGGCCAGTTGGCTCAGTGCGCTCACCTGTTGTTTCTCGCTTTCTGTCAGGTCCGAGATTTTACGGCCCTGGAACATCTCACTCAGTATTACCCGCGCTACCAGCTCGCCACCACCGGCACCCACCGCTCCGGCTACCGCCGACTGGTTGTTCAACTGCGCGGCTATCGCTCCCAGCACCGCATGCGCCATCGCGTTGGCGGCCACGTTGTCATCACCGATACGCGCTTTGATTTCTCTCGCCAGATACGGTGCCGCGCCACTCGCCAAGGCTCCAGCAAGATTGTTCCCCGCCAACGCCTGCAACGCCCCGGTCACCGCCTGCGCGGCTCTTTGCATATCGCTGCCGGTACCATAGCTTTCCATGGTCTTTTTATAGGCGTCGCTGTTACGCAGAACCTTAACGTCTTTTTCAGTCGGGTTGGCCGCCTTCGCCGCCTTCAGACCATTGATATCACCCTGGGTACGGATAACATCCATCGTCTGCCCGGCTATCTCGCCAATCAGCTGTGCCTGCTTCAGCCGGTTTTGCTCTTTCTCCTTGTCGAAAATCGGCCCGATACTGCCGTTGGCGTTATCGGTATCCCGGCTCAGTTGATTAACATCCTGCTGCTGGTTGGCCTGGTCCCGAATAACCACGCTACCGCCCGACACCGCCGCCTGCGTGGTGCCTTCTGCATACCCTTTATTACCCGCGCCGGACAGGGCTGCGCCCGCCAGATTGGTCAGCAAATCGACCCCCACTGGGCCACCGCTGCTGATGCTGCCCCCCTGATGCTCGGCCTTGAAATCCGCCTGATTATGGATATCACTGAAGCCCAGAGTACCGGTATCGAGACGGTTTTTATCCGCTGTGGCGGTACTGGCAATCACTGCACCGTCCAACTGCGTATGCTCACCAACCTTAACATCATAGCCGCCCTTGCCGGCAAACAGACCGGTTTGCTCCTGCACGCTGTCATAATTACTGTGCAGTTTGTCACGACTCATGCTTAGGCTGGCAGAGCCACCGGCACCGATGATGGCTACGCTGACACCACCACTGACGCTGGTCTGTTTGGCGTCGTAGTTATCGCTATCCTGCTGGCTTTGCAACGTCAGGTTACGCCCGGCATCCACCTTCACCGTTACACCACTGGCCTGCGCACCCGACAACAGGGTATCCCGGCCGCTGTGCAGCGACAGTTTGCCGCCACTGTCTATCGTTGTTTCACTCCAGAACGTGCCATCGCCATGCTCACTACCCTGACTCTTATTGGCATTGGCGAACACGCTCAATCCGGTCTGTTTACCCACGCCAATACTGACGCCAATATTGCCGCCGCTGCTCTTGTTGCTGCCCTCGGTCTTCTGCGTATTGGCCGCGCCCAACAGCAATACATCCCGTTCGGCATTCAGGGTGGTATCGCCCCCTGCTTTGAGCTGACTGCCCACCACGGCAATATCGCCACTGTCGGCCGTATTACCCTTGCCAGTTGCCGTCACCTGCAAATTATTACCGGCGTTGAGCGTTGAACCGGTAACGCTAGTTTGCTCCTGATGCTGCTTCGACGACGATTGCTGTGCCCCCAGCGAAACGCTGATGCCCACCATGCTGCCTTCTTCAGTATCGGTATTGCCCACTGTGGCCAGTTGCCCTGCCTGAACCGCCTGCACGCCGGATAAGGCCGCTTTGGTGCCCTGCAATGCTGCCAGTCGCCCATCGGTTTCCTGCTTCGCCTGCTGGGCCGTCGTTACCGCCGTGTTGATGGCGCTGCCTACCGTGCCGGACAAGGCGAGGCTCAGACCACTTTGTTTCTGTTCGAAGGTTTCATCACGACGACGGATATCCTGGCCCGGGTCGATCTGTACGCTATCTCCCGTCACCGACAGGTTCTTATCCGCGATCACGTCCGCGCCACCGATATGCGCCTTGCCGCCGGCCACGATATTCACGTCGCCGCCGGTAGAGCCAATGGTGCTGACGCTCTGGCTTTGGGTGGTACCGTCTTCGTTCAACTGATGGCGGGAAGATTTGCTGCCGAAAGTCACGCCGATGCCACCGCCGCTGAACATGCCGCTGGTTTTTTTCTCGTTCAGCCGATAACGGGATTGCTCCTCGGTGGCTGCCACAATGTCGACGTTATTGCCTGCCTGCAGGTTTACCTTGCCGTCGCCGACTACCGTCGAGCCTTGCACCTTGAGATCGTTACCGGCATTGAGCGAGACGTTGTTCCCGCTCAGCAAGCCGCCTTTCTCGTGGGTGGCGTAGTCCTCTTCCACCGTATGGGTGGTGGTTTTGGACATCAGGCCTTTTTTGACCTTGGTCTCTTCGAAGAAGCTGTAGTCGCTTTCAGTGGCGCTATTGAGCGCGATATCACGCCCGGCGCTCACCGCCACGTCACCGCTGGCCTGGGCCTGGGTGGCGTTGAGGGTCGCGTCCCGCCCGGCCTGAATGCGCGTGTCGCCACCGCTGGCAATCTCAGTGCCCTGCTGGCGTATGGACTCGTTCACTCGCTGCTGGCGACCACCATGGCTTTCCTGATATTCCCGGCTTTGTTGGGTATTGAGGTTAACGTCACGCCCGGCGCGCAGGCCGACGTCGTTGTCTGCCACCAGCGCCGCGGCCTGTGAATTCAGGTCACGTCCGGCCTGCAACTGCAGATCACCGCCGCTGGTGAGGGTGCTGCGCGTCGCGCCACTGCTGGTGTGCTCGCTATTGTTGGTTTTATCAATAGATTCAATACGATTGGCAAGCAGGTTGACGTCACCGCCCGCCCGCAGCTCCATTGCACCGCCAGAGGTAACCTGCGCCCCGGTAACATCAATATTGTTACCGGCCTGCATGTTCAATGTATCTCCGGCACGGATCACTGCAGTATCACCGACTTCCGTGCGCGACAGCGTCAGCGATTGGCCACCTTGGGTTCCGGTGGCATCCCACTGGCGGGCCTGAGTTTTATTGCTAATGCTGCCGTCCTGGCTTTCAAGCTGCACCCGCTGCCCACTGATGGTCGAGCCGATATTGCTGATATCACCAATAGCGCTCAAACTGAGCCCGTCGTTAGCGTTGATCATCCCCTGATTAAGATTGCTGATGCCTGCCTGGCTGTTGACGTTCAGCCGCTCACCGCCCTGCAGCGTGCTGGCGTCGTTGCGGATGCTGCCACCGTTCAGGTTAACCTTGTTGCCGGCAATCACGCTGCCGCTCAGTGGGGCGACGTCACCTTTGGCCAAATAGAGTTTGGGTGCCAGCACCGTCTGGCCATTGACCGTTACCTTCTCCCACCAGACGATGCTGTGCTCCAGCTGTGAAACCTGTAACGGCGTCAGGCTGATGCCGAACTGCAGGTTCAGGCCGCTCTGCGCCCACGCCGCGTTATCGATCAACTGCTGCATCTGCGCCAGATCGGATCCGACGCCGTTAAGATAGCGCTGGCCGGTTTGATTAAGCATCGCGTTGCTGATGTAACGGGTATCGAACGCCGCGTCCCCGAGGAAGCGGTAGTCGTAATCCGGGTTTAATTTCAGGCGGTCGAGGAAATAGGCCGAACCGATAAACTGCTTTTCATCGGTGAAACGGCTGTCGTTTTCACGCGGGGCAGTACCCGGCTGCTGGCCCAACATGGCGTAGAGATCGTTGAACAGGCTGCCGTCCAACTGCCCCAGGCCATCCAGCTTGGGGTTGGTGGTGATCAGATAGGGGCTGCTTGGATCTTCAGTGACAACAAAGCGGCCATTGCCACCGCTTGGCAGTGGGTAATCTGACAAGTCTACGGCGTTATTGCCGAGCGTGCCGAGCACCTCCTGCAGGTTGTCTTTCCACTCCGGCGTGCCGAAAGCGACGCTTTGATCCTTCGCCAGGGCTTGTTGTTCCACACCGTTGACGTCATCCGGCTGCTGCAAGCTGTCCAGCGTTGGCCGCGCCAGAGTGTGGCTGAGGCTACCCGCGTTCGGGGTCAGCGTGGTGTTGCCGATATCGTCGCTAAAGTTGGCGTTGACCGTGCCTCCGGCCTGCATCACGCTGCGGTAAACAACGGTGTTTTCGTTCTGGTACTCTGGCTGCCCGGTTAAGCGGTACTGAATCGCTGTGTTGACGTTATCACGGATGTAATTTCCGCTCTTTTTGAAGTCAGCCAGCGAATGGCGCTTGCCGAAATCATACTGTGCGGTTTCACCATCATAGTGATAATTCAGGTATTTACTCTGGTCTCCTGCTTGTACACTCTGATTATTCAGCGTGCCGCCAGTCAGCGAGATATCGCCATTGGCCAACATATCGCTGGCGATATTGTCAAAACGTTCAACGGTGCCAACAATGTCTTTTCCTGCTGCAATACGCCCAGTTCCGCCATTCGCCGTTACGATCACTTTGGACGATTCAACCAGAATTTTTTTGTCCACCGCGGGCGCTTTAGGCGCTAAATAATAGTAATCATCAACTGAACCGTTGCCGTGGCCCATGCTACCGCCGGTGCGCACAGTTTTGATGTAATAACCCAGCTCGCTTTCGGCCAGATCCCCCAGTTTCATATTGACCAGCGTCTGGCCATTCCACAGTGGATCCTTCACCGCCGTCTGCTTTTCTGTACTCACAGACCAGCCATCACGCTGATTAAGCAGATGCGCGGTGTTGATATGAATATCGCCGGTTTCGGTTTCGATAGTGCCGGAGGTATTGACGATTTGGCTGTTGGCCTTGCCGTCGGCGTCTTTCTGCATCCACAGGTTTTTGCCCGCCAGAATATCGCCACGCTGGTTGGTGATACGGTCCGCCAGCAACCTCATATCACCACCGGCGTATAGCATACCGCTGTTGATCAGTTGGTTAGCGGCACTCAGTAGGAGATCGCCTGCGGTACCGATAAAGCCGTTATTGCTGATATCGCCCCGGCTCAGCAACTGCACCAACCCGCCCGATTGCAGGCTGGCATCGCTGTTTTGCGTGATCCCGGCCGCTTCCAGGCGCATGTCACCGCTGCCGCCGCGCAAGGTGCCTGCGTTGGTCAACTGGCCACCGCTGCGCAGATCCAAGCTCTGGCCCTGAGTGGCCCCCTTTAGCAGAATATCGCCATCACTGGTCAGGGCCAGCGCTTTGCCCGCCGCCAGGGTGCCGCTCTGGGTAAAAGCGTCTTTCAGACTCAAAGCCATATTGCCCAGCGCCACCAGTTGGCCGTATTGATTCAGCAAGGTGCTGGTCAGTGTGGCATCGCCACCGCTGAGCAGCTTGCCACTCTTCTGGTTATCCACCTGCCACGCTTTGAGGCTCATCTGGCTGGTGGCCAGCAGCGTGCCGGCGTTATCCAGGCTGTCTGCCTGCAGGGTTAAATTACCGCCCTGCAACGTCCCCGTATTCTTCAGACTATCGAGCGTGAGCTGGTTATCACCGGTGGTGCTCAATGTGCCGCTGTTATCCAATTTGGTGCCGTTAAACGTCAGGCTATTAGCCTGTAGCCAACCGCTGTTGTTCAGCGTCAGGGCTTGCAGACTCAAGGCACCGCCAACCTTCAGCTTGCCTGAGTTGCTCAACAGACGATCCAACTGCAGCACGCTGCCGCCATCTCCCTGCAGCTCACCGGCGTTATCCAGTTCGTCCGCCTCTATCCGCAACCCGGCCAAACTGCGCACATTGCCGCCTGCCAGGTTGTTGAATACGCCGCTCAATTTGGCTTCGAAGTGGGTTTGCCCCTGTAGCCTCCCGCTGTTGGCCAGGTCGGTGGCTTTCAACAACAATTCACCCGCCTGCATTAGCCCCAGATTATTGATGTTATTAGCATTCAGCTTCAGCACACCGTTACTTAGCATCTGTCCTGTAGCTTGCTGCGTAGTCGTTTTTGCTATTTCGGCATCCAGCCGGTTAACACCAATCAGTGTTCCACTATTACTCAGACTGTCACCTGTCAGACGTAACGCCCCCGCCTGCCAACTTCCCTGGTTATTCAGTGCCAGTGCCTTGATTGCCGCTTCACCATTGGAGAGGATCTTGCTACCCGCATCAGCATTAAGATCGCCGCTCAGATCCAGCGAGATCCCTTTCCCCGCCTGTAGCGTACCCTTATGATCCAGTTTCTGAGCCGTCAGCGTAATAAGATCGCCCTGCCATAATCCGCTGTTATTAACCGTCGCTGCGCTGGCCGTGAGTTCACCGTCACTCAGCAGTTTACCGACAGTGGCGTTGATCAGATCCTTTTCCAACTGCAACACCAGCTTTTGTATACCAATCAGGTTGCCGCTGTTGTTCAGCGACTTGGCGGTGATATTGGTGGTTGCACCTTGCGCCTCCCCCTGATTGCTGACGCTATCGGCGGAAAGCTGTAACGCTCCCTCACTCAGTATTTTTCCAGGATTATTCAGCGTGGCGGCCGTCAGTTTCATCGGCCCTTCGCTCAGCAGTTGCCCGCTGTTTCCCAGTCCCAGCCCAACCGCGGCGGTCAAGCCTTTGTCGCCCAACGCGCTGCCGCTGTTGTCCCAACGCTGCACGTCAATATCCACACTCTGGCCCTGCAGCTTGCCGGCATTGTTCAGCTCGGTGCCCTGCAGCGTCAATGTGCCACCGGCCAGCAGCTGGCCTGCCAAGCGGTTTTGCAGATCTTTGCTGGTGATATTCGCGTTTTCCCACGCCTGCAGTCGTCCGCTGTTGTCCAGGCTGTCGGCATTGAGCTCGACGCCTTTGGCGACCATTACCCCCGAATTGAACAACGATGGCGTGGTGAGGAGTAACGTATTTTCCGCCTGAAACTTACCGGCGTTGTTGAAGGTTTTGGTGAATTTCAGATCCAGCGAGCGGGCTTCAATGTCACCGCGGTTATCCGCCGTAGCGGCAGAAAACTTCAAATCCCCCAGCGTGTTGAACACGCCGGCCAGCTGCGCGTCTTGCGCAACCTTGATGGTCATGTCCTGTTTGGACTGGGTGCGGGCGCCAACGGTAGACAGCAGGTTTGGCGTTACCAGCGTCAGGCCTTGCTCACTAGAAAGCAGCCCGCCGAGCTGCATGTCATCGGCGTTGAGGGTGATATTGCCGTCGCTCAGCAACAATGAGCCCAGCTCGGTTTTCAGCACGCCGGTGTGAGCAAGGGTGACCCCCTGCTTGCCGCTGGCGCTTCCGGCCAGCAAAAACTCCCCTGCCTGTACCGTTAGCAGACCATCGGCAGACAGTGAGCCACCGACATTAAGTTTGTCGCGTACCCGCAGATCGAGTTGTTGCAGGGAGGTGATCGTCCCCTGATTGTCGACACCGTTGGCGGTAATGGTGTGCACAGTGCCCACTTTCAACTGCCCCGAATTGTCGAGTTGGGTACTGGTCAGGTTCTGCGTGCCCTGAGCCTGGATCAGTCCGCTGTTGGTCAGGTTCTGTGTGTTAAGACGGCTGTCGCGATTGGCCGCCAGCTGGCCAGCGTTGTTCAGATGATTGGCCTGCAACTGCAGATCGCGTCCAGCGGTCAGCGTGCCCTGCCAATTGCCGTCGCCACTGAGCGTCAGGTTGATGTCACCTTCGGCCGTCAGACTGCTGTTTTTATCGCTGCTCAGGCTGGCGGCATTCAACTGCAAGCGGCCATCCGTGTCGGCCTTGCCAGCCTGTAGTTTGCCTGCGGCGGTCAGTTGCATATCCCCTTTGGCGCTCAGCGTGGCCTGTTCCATCGCAATGTCGCCACTACTGTTCAGGGTAAACGCCTGTTCGGCCTTATGGTTGCCGCTCAGCGTCATCCCTGCCGCCGTGGCATTCAGGCTGCCCTGCGCCAGGGTTTTGTTCAGCCGCAGTTGGCCATTGGCTTCCAGTTGAATATCGCCTTCACGCGCGGTGAGGTTACCGAGGTTGACCCCCACCCCTTTGTCACTGGACACCAAATGAATACGGTTGGCGTACATACCGCCCAGCGCACCGGTATCGATGGCGACTTTGGGGACTTCGCCCTGACCGGCGATCACCGTGGCCTTGCCGGAGGCGTCGACCCGGTTGGCACCGAGCGTGATGTTGAGGTCTTTGGCATGCAGTTGCGCGTTGATCTCGGTCGCACGGGCAATCAGGGCGAATTTGTCGCTGCTGTCGGCATTGAGCCCCTTGCCCTGAATAGTGATGGTTCCCTGGGTCACTTCCAGTGCCTGCAGCTTGCCGTCTGCACCCAGCACCGGCTTGCCGGTGGTCAGCGTCGCGTTAGGGGTGTTGATAAAGCCGCAACCGTCACAGGTGATACCATAGGGGTTGGCGACCATCACGCTGGCCTGCTTGCCTGCCACCTCGAGGTAGCCCTGCAGCTGTGAAGGATTTGGGGCCACCACTTCGTTGATGATGCCCTGTGCTTCCTTGCCGGCCTGTAGGTTGGGGTTGTTCTGGATCAGGCCGCCGAGCTGGGTCTGGTTGAGCTGCCCGGTGGCGTTATTGAGGATCATCCCCTCTTTGCCAATGTTGAAATCGTTGTATTTATTATGAGAAATGCCAGCCTGATTCGGTGTGGCAATGTTGACCACCGGCACGCCGTTGGCGGCCTGCTCGACTCGGGTATTGCCCTCGGCAACGTTAACACCTTGGGCCAGCGCAGGCAGCAGCGGTTGCCCGGCCAGCAAGATGCACAGGGTGTAACTCAGCAGGCGCTGAGGTTTTTTAAGTAGTTGATTATGTTGGCGTTTCATCCTTGAAACCTTCCTGTGCATTAGCATTAAAGTACGATATTCACCCGGTAATAAACCGAGACCCGATCCGGTTTGAGCCAGTCGGGATACGCCAGCGGCCAGCCGAGGGTCAGTTGGCTGCTGAAATAACTGCCGCGGCTGCCCAACCCCACTGCACCACCCCACAGCGTGCCGGAGGCGTTAGCATCCAGCTTGTCGCGCTGCAAATAGCCACCGTCGAGCGCCGCCAGGGCGCTAATGCTACCGAGGTACGGCAATGTCACCAGCGTGCGGTTGACCTCGTTACGCCAGTAACCGCCCTTGTCACCGGAGAGGTATTGTTCCTTGAAACCGCGCACCGAGCTTTCCCCACCGATCGTCAGGCGTTCACTGCCGTATAAACGGTGGTTGCTCCATTGACCGTATAAACTGGTGAGATAGGTCCAATTCTGCGCCAGCGGCAGGTAGTAGCTGCCGGAAAGCGAAAGCTTGTGAAACTCGGCCCGGGGTGCTTCTTTAACTTTCCCACTGTCATTTTCTGCGCCCAACCAGGGAACACCACGACTGTAGGCCGGGTTCAGGGTGGTGAAACCACCCAGCAGTTTCTGGCTATGACTGACCCCCAGCGCCACGCTGGTCAGCTTGCGGCTGCTGCTGAGCCGGGTATCATTGAGATAGTTGCGATTGATACGGTGCATCAGCCCCAGCGACAGGCCGGTTTTCATTTCGCCGTCACGGAACAGCACCCGCGAAACGCCCAGGCGATGAGCCTGGCTGTCACCGCTGGAACGCCAGTCGAATCCCCGATTGTTAATGGTGGTCAGGTAGTCGCTGTAGGAATAGTTGTAATCCAGCGTCCAGTACCCATAGGGCAGGCTAACGCCGGTCTGCACGCTGCGTGCGTTGTGATCGTTGGCAAAATCACTGCTACGTGCCCCGGCGACAAACCATTGATCCGCCAACCCCAGCAGGTTGTTGCCGGTCAGCGATCCGTTAAGTTGCCCGGTTCCGGTGCTTTTTTGCCCGCTGTTGTCGAACCCCAGCCCAGGCATCAGCGGAAACTCAGGTTTGGCACTTAAATTGACCACCGAGTAGCCCGGCTGGCTGCCAGGCAGGATTTCTATCTGCACCGGCTGCTGGCGCAGGCGGTTAATCTGCTCCATGCCCTGCTCGATGTCGCGCAGGTTAAGAATGTTGCCTTGCAAACCCGGAAAGGCCATTTTCAGCATGCGATCTTCGTGCTGTTCCAGCAGGATTTTCTCAAGCCGACCTTCCAGCACCAGTAACCGCAGTTCGCCACGCGACAGATCCTGCTCGGTCAGGAATGCGCGGCTGGTGATATAACCACGGCCGATATACCAGTCGGAGATCTGCTGCACCAGCGTTTGGATTTGCCCCAGATCCAGGCATTGCTGCAGATAATCCTGAGTGAGCTTGTGTTGAGCACTGACAGGCAGATGCTCAGCGCCTTCCAGGCGAATATGGCTGATGGTGAAACAAGGGCCACCCGTATTGGCGCTGGGTGCCGGGGTTACGGGCAGAGTCGGCGTCAGGCTGCGCTGCAGTTCCTGCCGCTGCTGCTGGTTTTGTTCCAGCAAGTCGCGCTGCTGTTGTTGGATACTGTCGCGGTCCGCCGGGCTAAGCAGGTTAGCGCCGGTGGCGGAGGAAAATAAAAGGCACAGCAAAGCTGCCGAAAGTCGTGGAGTGACTGAATCCATTCAGAAGACCATCCGTGTGTTTTTCAGCATTTTAACGTCAGAATGGAGAATGTAACAAGATGCAAATCATTAGCCACCAACTCGATCTGACTGATAATACGAGAGAATTCTCAAGTCAGTCCGCATAAAATCATTTGAGTCAGTTAAATATAACTTATTGATTTGCACAAAAAGGGAAAAAACAGTGAATCGCTCTTTAATTTCAACGAAACTCAAAAATTGCCGCTAATGCGATAAGCGCCACAAAAAAGAGGCTAACAGGGGCCATGAATCGGCCCCTGGGGAGTATGGATTACGCAGTACCACCGACGGTCAGGGTGTCCAGCTTCAGGGTTGGTTGACCAACCCCCACCGGCAGGCTTTGCCCCTCTTTACCGCAGACGCCGACACCTTTATCCAGCGCCAGATCGTTGCCCACCATCGAAATCTGCTGCATCGCCTCAATACCAGAGCCGATCAGCGTAGCGCCTTTCACCGGTTTGGTAATGCGGCCTTTTTCGATCAGGTAGGCTTCGGTGGTGGAAAACACAAACTTGCCGGAGGTGATATCCACCTGGCCGCCACCAAAGTTCGGCGCATACAGGCCGTATTCAACGCTGGCGATGATCTCTTCCGGCGTTGACTTGCCCGCCAGCATGTAGGTATTGGTCATGCGCGGCATCGGCAGGTGCGCATAGGACTCGCGGCGGCCATTACCGGTCGGCGCAACCCCCATTAGGCGCGCATTGAGTTTGTCCTGCATATAACCTTTCAGGATACCGTTCTCAATCAACATGTTGTACTGGCCCGGTACGCCTTCGTCATCGATCGCCAACGATCCCCGTAACCCCTGCAAAGTGCCGTCATCCACCACCGTGCAAAGCTCGGAAGCCACCAACTGGCCCATCTGGCCGCTGAATACCGAAGTACCGCGACGGTTGAAATCACCTTCCAGCCCGTGCCCCACCGCTTCATGCAGCAGCACGCCCGGCCAGCCTGCGCCCAACACCACCGGCATATTGCCTGCTGGGGCCGCCACCGCAGAAAGGTTAATCAATGCCATGCGCACCGCTTCTTTGGCGTAAGCATCGGCACGGACTTCACCATCGGCAATTTCCAGAAAATAGTCATAGCCGAAACGACCGCCACCACCGCTGGAACCGCGTTCACGCTTACCGTCTTGTTCCACCAGCACACTGACTGACAAACGTACCAACGGGCGAACGTCCGCTGCCAGAGTGCCGTCGGTTGCCGCCACCAGGATCTGCTCGTACACGCCGGTGATGCTGGCATTGACTTCCTGTACCCGCTTGTCGGCCGCACGAGCGACCTTGTCAATGCGGTGCAACAGCGCGATTTTCTCTTCACGCGGCAGGCTTTGCAGCGGGTCAAGCAGGGGATACAGCGCCTTATGGCTGATTTCACCCAGGGTATGCACCTGACCATTACCGCTGTCACGCACTATGCTGCGCGCGGCCTGGGCGCTTTGCTGTAAAGCGTTCAGGGTGATTTGATCGGCATAGGCGAAGCCGGTTTTCTCGCCGCTCACGGCGCGTACCCCGACCCCTTGATCGATATTGTAAGAGCCATCCTTGATGATACCGTCTTCAATCACCCAGGCTTCGTGGTAGCTCGACTGGAAATAGAGATCGGCATAATCGAGGCGGCGTTCGGCCAGTTGCCCCAGGACGGAAAACAGGTCCTGGTGACTCAGCTTATTAGCAGAAAGTAACTGCTCACTGACAAACGTCAGGCTCATAATTTTTTCACTCTTTAATGGAGGATGTGTTGTCAAACGGCACCGTCAGCGACGTCTGGAATCGGTTGTGTTGCAATACCGGCATCTGCTCGCGAATGGTTTTCAGGCCGGTAATATCGACCCGCACTTTCAACGCCGATACCGTATCCGGGTTTTCAGCCAATACCTTGCCCCAGGCATCCACCGCCAGCGAATGGCCCCAGGTACGACGAGTCGGGCCATGACTGCCAACCTGCGCCGGCGCCAGGATCACACACTGGTTTTCAATCGCCCTGGCACGCAGCAGAATTTCCCAGTGCGCCTCGCCGGTCACACGGGTAAAAGCCGCCGGTACGGAAATCAGTTCGGCGCCCTGTGCCCGTAACGCCTGGAACAGCGCCGGGAAGCGCAGATCGTAGCAGATGGTCATGCCAAGCCGCCCGACCGGGGTATCCACCACCGTGAGTTGCTGGCCATGCTGATAGGTGTCCGACTCACGATAATGGCCGTGAGAGTCGTTAATGTCCACGTCGAACATGTGCAGTTTGTCATAGCGCGCGCGGATCTCGCCCTGGTCGTCGAACAGCAGGCTGCTGGTGGTGATCAGCGCAGGGTTTTCACGGCTGACCAATGGCATCGACCCCACTAGCAACCAGACGCCATAACGCCGTGCCATCTCACGCACCGCATTCTGCAGCGGGCCATCCCCCTGGCGCTCCGCATGTTCACGATAAGCCGCAGAATTGGCGAACAGCAGCGCGTTTTCCGGCGTCATCACCAGTTTTACCCCGGCATTGAGCTGCTTAATTTGCTGTTCAATCTGGGCCAGATTGTCACGCACCCGATCGCCACTGCACAACTGTAACAACGCAACGTTAGCACTTTTCATGACGCCTTATTCTCCTTTGGCTTACGCAGGACCTCGTTGACCTTCGGCTGGTCCAAATCGCCGCTGATATGGTAGCGAATCAGCGAGATCTTATTCCACAGCGGCCCCAGCACCTGCGAGGCAGCAAACACCGCCGCGCCAACGATAGGGTTAATTACGAACGCCGTGGCTACGCCGACAGTGGTTGAAATGGCCGGTGCGACCACCGCTTCCATATCAATCCGTCGGCGCGCCAAATCGACCTGACCGCTCATGACAATATCCGCCGCCAGCCCGTCAACCAACAGGTTATCGGTATGCATTATGCCATCTTTCAGCCACGCAGTGCTGCGGATGGAGTCAAAGTAGAAACCTTTGCCGAAGGTATCACTGAAATCGAACTGCAGTTTACGTAACAGGGAGTCGACGCTGACCAAACGCAACAGCTGGCCAGCACGCCCGCCGCCCATGCTGTCGATCTCACCCTTGCCCATATTGACCTTCATCGCACCGCTGAGGGTACTCATCTGCGGTTTCCACGGTGTGCCATGCCAGTACAGATCAAAATCAATGTCATAAGGCGCGCCTTTCAGCGGCGTGGTGATACCGAAGAAAGCGGCGGTTTCATCAATTTTGCCACCCAGCAGTTTGCCTTTCAGCGAACTGCGTTCTTCCTGGGCGTTCTGCTTCCACAGGCCGCTGGCGGTCATGCGCCCTTTGCCGGTATCGACTAAACCATGCTCCAGGGTCAGGGTATCGCCCTGATTGGCCAGATCCGCCTCCACTTTGCCGAGGTTTTGCCCCATGACCCAGCATGACTTGCAGCGCAGCATCAACGACGGCCAATCACGGAAAGAAACCTTTTCTGCCGCCGCCAGCGGGTTGGTCACCGTCGCCGCCGTCCCCTTGCCCTCGCTAAACTGCGGATTGTAATAAAGATAATTGATATCGGCACGCCACGGCCCACGATCCGTCATCCGCAGACTGCCGTCGACTTCATCCCCCTTGGCGCTGACCAGGGGGCCGCCGAGCTGTTTTTCAGCCGATAGTGTCAGCTTGTGCCAGGCCTGGCCGCCCAACAGCAGCTGCGGTGTTTTCAGCGCTACGGTGGTCGGGAAGTTGAAGCCGCCCACCTGTCCCGAGCCACCGCCTTGTTTTAACGCCGGAGCCATTAATCCCAGCCACTTTTCACCGTCCAGTGGCGGCAGGTTGAGCGTCAAAGATTTACCGGCCGGTAAGGGTGGCGTTCCACCGCCTTCGGTTTGCCATGCCGCACGTGCCAGCGTCACCTGCTGTTTGGCGAAGGTCCATTCGCTGTTGAAATGGTTCTGCTTGCCGGCGCTGCCGGTCAGCATGAAGCCATTCAGGCCGCCTTTCACTTTTACACTCAACGGCAGTGGCTCACCCTCGGGTTTATCCAGTGGAGAGGGTAAGTGACTGCTTACTTTTTTGAGGTCTGCATCAATGCCGATGTCATAGCTGGCGTTGCCCTTATGCGGCAAGGTAATGGCAACCTGGCCCTGCCAGGGCGCGCTGCCACTCAGGGCATCGGCGACTTCCTGCGGAATACCGGGGAATTTACCCGGCTGCCAGTCAGCCTTCAGACCCACATTGACCTTGTAGTCGCTTTTACCTTCCAGCGTATTGAAATTCACCGCAACCGGCTGCCCGAACCAGTTGGCCGATAACGTATCGCTGGTCAGGTTGCCGTTATCGAAGCGGAACTTGCCGCTGACCTTTTTCAGCTCACTTTCGATCGGCTTAACCAGCAATGAGTTGTTGTTCAGTGCCACCTCGCCCGTAGCGCGCACCAGCTCGCCGTTCAAGGGGATATCGAGATGTAAGCGCCCACTGACATTGCCACCAATCTGCAGCTCATTCAGTGCCGCACCCAGCGAATCATGCAGCGGTGTCTGCTCGAAATAGTCATGGATTTCCTCCCCCTGACCCGCCACATCAGCGTCAACCAACAGGCGCTCTTTCAGGTAGTCCGGAATGATTGCGGTAACATTTTTGCCATCGACTTTACCCAGTTTGGTCTGCGGAGCATTCATCCACAGCCCTTCATTGGCAAAATCGAGATCGATGGACAAATCGGTCAATGCCGGCCAGTCCGGTTGGAACTGGAAGGTCGAATGGCGCAGCGGGACAAATACTTCAAACTGGCCTTCGTGTTTACGGTAAGGGAAATGCTGTGGGTCACCGTTGTAAATCAGCGTGGCGTTATCCACCTGCCCGCCCTGAATGGCACCATTGAGGTAGTCCACCAGGTGCTTGCCCATCAAGGGTTCCGGGAAGTAACGCCAGGCATCTGCGGCATCATACAGGCGGATACCGGCAAGAATATTCAGCCACGGGTCACCCTTGGCTGGCTGCTGGTAGCGGAAATCACCGTTCACCCACAGCGATTTGGCCTTCACGTCCAGATTTTTACTCGCCAACTCCCAGCCCTGTGGGTTATTCAGCCAGGTTAACGCACCGCGCGCGCTGCTGACTTCCAACGGGGCTCGGAACATATCGCCGTACGGCAAGGTGCTGTCGTTGAGGTCAAGTTGCAGACGACCATTTTCGACACCACCACTCAGTGCGCCTGAGAAATGATTGATCCCCGGCAACAGTTTCCACGGCTGCCAACTGACGTCCTGCCAACAGGCCTGGAAGCGGGTCTTTTCCGGCTGTTTCAGCGGAATATCAAGCGCCAATGCATTGACCTTGCCCTGCGGTTGCAGATCGTTCCAGCGCTCCAGCACGTCCGGGCTGAGGAACGAGAAAGTCGGCAACAGCGCAGACAGGCGTTCAAGCTGAATGTTGGTCGCTCGCACGCGCAGTTCTTCCGTTTGTCCCGGCCCCATAAACTCGGTGTTCTCCGGTAGCCACAGCCCGGATAGCTTGCCTTGCGGCCAGGCCTGACCGTCAGTGGCCAGGTTGAGCTGCGGCACCTCGACTTGCCAGCCGGTCCCCTGGCGGCTGAGCGTCAGCGCCAGATTATCCACGTCCAGACGGTGCTGTTGTTTACCCACGTTCCAGTTGGCGGCACCCTGCTTTAACAATGCACTACCGCCGGCAATTTCACCGTTCTGTATTTGCAACCAGGCAGCCAGACTGAAGTCGGCACTTTCCAGGCCGGTATTGGCTCGTAACCAACGGGTGAACCAGGGCTTCATGTCGATATTATCGGCCTGCATATAGACCGTGCCCACATTCAATAACCCCTGGTTATCACGAAGATCCATCCGCAGTTGAACCACACCATGCTGGCCGTTCAGCGTCGACAGACTTATCTGCCCCTCGGCACGGTGACGATCGCGGCCGTTAAGCCAGGTTAGCTGTGGAACCTCGAATTCGGCGCGCGCACCGGCAGGCGTCAGGAAGGAAAGGCGGCTGTCACGTAGATTAAAGTGATCCACCTGATGCAACAGCAAATCGCTGATTTTACCCGGCTCGATGGTACTGCCCTGATGCTCTTCGCCACCCAAAGTGGTATTGAGATCGAACTGGAGTTGGTAGAAAGTGAGATCGCGGAACTGCCAGCGCCAGTGCAACAGCGACTGCCATACGTCCAGCGCCAGCGTAACGCGTTCTATATGCAGGTTGCTTTTGGGCAGCGTGGCACGCACGTTACGCATTTCCAACTGCGGGCCGAAGGTTTCCCAACTGCCCTGCATAAAGTCGATCTGCACCGGCACGCCGGAGAGGCTTTCGACCTTGGCCAACAGTTGCGGGCGGTAGTTGTTCAGTTCAGGCAGCGCCAAACGCAGCCCGCTGATCAGCAACGCCACGATGACAATCAGACTGGCGCCTGTAGCTAACAAAATCCCAGGCAGTCGCCCCACGCAGTTCTCCTTGCTTCCGCTGCCTGGCAACGGGATATCTATGCATGGGGGGCCCAGCATGCTGGGCCCCACCAATACCGGACTTTGGCCGCCAACAGGCGGACTACATCATGACAACGTCAAACTGTTCCTGGCTGTACAAGGGTTCGATCTGCACCTTGACCTGTTTGCCAACAAAAATTTCCACTTCGGCCAGCGCATGGGACTCTTCGCTTTTCAGCGCCTCGCCCACCGCCGCAGAAGCGTAAACCAGGAAACGATCTGAATCATAAGCATGGTGCACGCGCACAATTTCACGCAAAATTTCGTAGCACACGGTTTCCACAGTTTTCAGAGTGCCGCGTCCATGACAAGTAGGACAATCATGACACAGCACATGTTCAATGCTTTCACGCGTGCGTTTACGCGTCATTTCCACTAAGCCTAGCTGAGAGAAGCCGTTGATCGTGGTTTTTACCCGATCTTTACTCAGCGCCAGTTCCAGCGAATGCAGCACCCGACGACGATGTTCGTCATTATTCATATCAATAAAGTCGATAATGATAATGCCGCCCAGATTGCGCAGCCGCAGTTGGCGGGCAATGGCCTGGGTCGCTTCGATATTGGTATTGAAGATGGTTTCGTCGAGATTGCGATGGCCGACAAAGGCGCCGGTATTAATATCCACGGTGGTCATCGCTTCGGTCTGGTCGATGATCAGGTAGCCGCCGGACTTCAGCTCAACCTTACGCTCCAGCGCACGCTGGATCTCGTTTTCGACATCGTACAGGTCGAAGATCGGCTGGCTGCCAGTGTACAGCTCCAGCTTGGCGGTAATATCCGGGATGTACTCACCGGTAAACTCCACCAGCAGATCGTGGGTCAGACGGGAGTCTACGCGGATCCTATCCAGCGCCGCACCGGCGAAGTCGCGCAAAATACGCTGCGCCAGCGCCAGCTCACCGTACAACTTGTATTTGGTCTGGTTGCGTTTTTTACGCTCCATCACCTTTGTCCACAGGCGTTTGAGGAAGGCGGCGTCTTGCGACAGCTCTTCTTCACCAATGCCTTCTGCCGCGGTACGGATGATAAAACCACCCAGTTCATCGCAGTAACCGGCGACGGCTTTTTTCAGGCGATCGCGCTCTGCTTCACTTTCAATACGTTGCGAAACGCCAACGTGCGCCGCCCCCGGCATAAACACCAGGTAACGCGAAGGCAAAGTGATGTCAGTGGTCAGGCGCGCGCCTTTGGTGCCTAGCGGATCTTTCACCACCTGCACCATCAGATCCTGCCCCTGGCGTACCAGCTCGGCAATGTCGCGCACGTGGAAATTTTTCTGCTCATCGCCGGCGACACATTCGGTGTGCGGCATAATATCGGAGGCGTGCAGGAAGGCCGCTTTGTCCAGGCCGATATCGACGAATGCCGCCTGCATACCCGGCAACACGCGACTTACGCGTCCTTTATAAATATTGCCGACGATACCGCGCTTGGATTCGCGCTCGATATGGATCTCTTGCAGGATGCCGCCATCAATATAGGCAACCCGCGTTTCAGACGGTGTGATATTAACCAGTAGCTCAGCTGTCATGCCTTCTCCTCAGAGCCGGTCGATAATGGCAGCGCCCATCAACCGGTTCTTACATCACGTAATGCGACAAAATTACTGAGCAGCTCATGTGTTTCGACCAACGGTAAGCCCATCACCGCGTGATAACTCCCGGTTATCGTCCTGACGAAACAACCACCCTTTCCTTGAATTCCATAGGCGCCCGCTTTATCCATCGGTTCGCCCGTTGCAATATAGTCGCAGATATCCTGCTGTGACAGGTTGCGGAATGTCACGTCTGTCACCACTAGCTGGCACAGAACGTCGTGGCGATCGGCGATCGCTACCGCGGTCATCACCTGATGCTGTTTACCCGACAGCGCCGCCAGCATTTGCGCCGCATGCGTCTCGCTTTGGGGTTTTTCCAGCACCCGGCCATTGAGCACAACAATGGTATCCGCGCCCAGCACCGGCCAGTCCTGCTGCGCCAGCGCCACGCCTGCCCTGGCCTTATCCTGCGCCAAACGGCGCACATAGACTTCTGCCGCTTCCCCTTCCTGCCGCTGTTCTTCGGTATCCGTCAGGATAATTTCAAACGCTACGCCCAACAGGGTCAGTAATTCACGTCGACGGGGAGAGCCAGAGGCCAGATAAAGCGAATTCATTGATATACCCTTCATATTTCAAGCTGCAGCGGCGTTGGCTGCCCTCAATCAACCCAGTCACTTGGCAATCCAAGCTCCTGGGTATTCACTCGGTTGCCGCCTTGCTGCAACTGGAAATCTCTTGGGTATAAATACCCTTATTGTACGGCGAACTGACGGCGAATTTTGCGCATCAGCAGGAATAACCACGGCCACAGAATGCCGTTTACCACACTACTCCAGAACACCTCTGGGCGGAAAGAAACGTTGATCACCAAAAACTCGGCCCAGAACACCACAACATCCATCGCCAGTGACAATAGCACTACGATCAGCGCCTGTTGCCAGAGGGCCATGTTGCGGAACAGTTGGAATTTGAACGCGACCAGATAGGCAATGATCCCCAGCGCCAGGGCACGCACGCCCAGCGTAGAGCCGAGGATCAGATCCATAATCAGCCCCAGCACAAAGCCGGTGCCAACGTTAACCCGGTGTGGCAGTGCCATTACCCAGTAGATCAGGATTAAAGCCAGCCAGGAGGGCCTGAACATGTAGATCTGTTCCGGCCACGGCATAATTTGCAGCACCAGCGCCACCAGGAATGATAGCCAGATTATCCAGCGCCCATTACTGCGGTAGCGATTCATTGGGTGACTCCCGCGGCTGGTGCGGGGGTTTGCGGCACAGCAATGCCGGTCGCCGGTGCCGGCAGAGGCTGTTGTGGCCCCATGGCATCGGCCGGTGGCAGCACCTGAGGCATCATCTGCATCAGGCGCTCATTGGCAACACGGTGCACTTCATCCGGCGGCAACGGCATATCGCCATTGCGATCAGCGCCCCACAGCAACAACAGGTAACGCAAACGCTGCAGACCCGCAGTCGGACGCGCCTGGATCACGGTATAAGCACGCTGGTTATCTACTTTAACCGAGGACACCACCGCCACCGGATAGCCTTCCGGGAAGCGGCCGCCCAGGCCGGAAGTGACCAGCACGTCGCCCACGCGAATATCGGTATTGTTCGGCAAGTGTTCGAGCTGTAAATCATCGGCACAACCGCTGCCTGCAGCGATCACCCGGATATCATTGCGCAGTACCTGGATAGGCAGCGCGTGTGAGGCATCGCAGATCAGCAGCACACGGCTGGTGACTTTCGCCACCGCGACGACCTGGCCGACTACGCCTTTATCACTGATGACCGGCTGGCCTTCATAAACGCCGTTGTCTGAACCTTTGTCGATCACCACCTGATCGCTGTAAGGATCAGACCCAGTCGAGATCACCTGGGTGACCATTTTGTGTTCGTCCTGGCGCAGCGGCGAGCCTAACAACTCACGCAAACGGGCGTTTTCCTGCTTGAATTGGCCAAGAAGAAGAATATCGCTGTTTTTCAGCAGCAGTTCCTGCCGCAGAGCACGGTTTTCCAGCTCCAGCTGTTGGCGGGTAGCCAGCGTTTCTGAAACGCTGTCCAAAACTTTACGCGGCCCATTGGCCAGAAAATAGAAAGGGCTGACGGCCGTATCCATGTAGTTACGTATTTTCACGAACGTACCGAGACGGCTGTCGGCAACGATCAGGCAGATAGCCACAATCACTGCTAAAAAAAGTCGTAGTTGCAGGGAAGGCCCCCTGCTAAAAATCGGCTTCATAAATTATGCGTGTTCCTCGACAACAGAAAGAGGAACCGTATCCGATTTTCGCTTTGCGCATTCATCCGATACGATTCCTCCTTCCTGGGGCTGACTATTCTTCGCTGAACAAATCGCCGCCATGCATGTCGATCATTTCCAACGCCTTGCCGCCACCGCGAGCTACGCAGGTCAGCGGATCTTCTGCCACGACGACCGGAATACCGGTTTCTTCCATCAGCAGGCGATCCAGGTTGCGCAGCAATGCGCCACCGCCGGTCAACACCATGCCACGTTCGGAAATGTCGGAAGCCAGTTCAGGCGGACACTGTTCCAGCGCGACCATCACCGCACTGACGATGCCGGTCAACGGTTCCTGCAGCGCTTCAAGGATTTCATTGGAATTCAGGGTAAAGCCGCGCGGCACGCCCTCGGCCAGGTTACGACCGCGAACTTCGATTTCATGAACTTCATCGCCCGGATAAGCTGAGCCGATACCGTGCTTGATACGTTCGGCGGTCGCTTCACCAATCAGTGAGCCATAGTTACGACGCACATAATTAATGATGGCTTCGTCGAAACGGTCACCACCGATGCGCACGGAAGAAGAGTAGACCACACCGTTCAGTGAAATCACCGCCACTTCGGTAGTACCACCACCGATATCCACCACCATTGAACCGGTAGCTTCAGAAACCGGCAGGCCTGCACCGATTGCCGCAGCCATTGGCTCTTCAATCAGAAACACTTCACGCGCACCAGCCCCTTGGGCGGATTCGCGGATAGCACGACGTTCAACCTGAGTTGCGCCGACCGGCACACACACCAGCACGCGCGGGCTTGGCCGCATGAAGCTGTTGCTGTGAACCTGTTTGATAAAGTGCTGCAGCATTTTTTCAGTCACGAAAAAGTCGGCGATAACGCCGTCTTTCATCGGACGGATAGCCGCAATATTGCCGGGGGTACGCCCCAGCATCTGTTTAGCCTCATGACCCACGGCCGCAACGCTCTTGGGTGAACCGGCACGATCCTGGCGAATGGCAACCACCGAAGGTTCGTTCAGTACAATGCCTTGCCCTTTAACATAAATCAGGGTATTGGCGGTACCCAAGTCGATGGACAAGTCATTGGAAAACATGCCACGAAATTTCTTAAACATAACTAAAGGATAATCCTGCAAGCTGGGGGCGGAAAATAAAATCCGCCTACTTTACCAACCACACGAAGCAGCGACAAGGCGCAAAAATGTTCTACTTCGGTGAAAAATAGTCTGTATTGTTTCTGCTCGAATGCACGGAAATTGGATGAGGCCTGAATTCCCTGAACAAAGGCTCAGTTTACCACCCTGTCAGCGCACGAAACGGCGTAACACAGCTCATAAAATCTAACATATTCCCTGATTGCCGTTGGTGGTAAGTACCTACCAACGCTCAACAGAAAAGGACTGACAAGAGCCTATATCAAATAGGCGTCATTGTCGCAGGCAGTTTGGGGATAATCCCAAAAAGACAGATAAAATAGCCCAGATGAATTGGCGCTCATTCTACGTCAATTTTTGCCCGGCATTCAGGTTAAACGCGATAACGATGCGAATATTTTTTACACCCTACATCTATCGGTTCCGGCGCCGCGAAAAAGTCGCCCTGCCCGCCGAGGATCCCGCGATCTTTCAGGGTCTGCCATTCATTACGCGTCCGCACGCTGGCGGCAAAAACCTGGGTGCTGGTCCCTTCACAGGCACCAGTCAGGCTCTGAACGAACAGTTGATTCTCATCCCGCTTATCAATACTCCGCACCAAACCCGGATGGAGCTTGACCAGTTCCACCGGTAAGGACTTGATATAGGAGGTACTAACCACGGTTAACCCCGCCTGGGACACAGCCAGACGACACCCCAGTCCTGAAAGTAATCTCAGCACCGGACGCAAACGGTCGATATGTTGACACACGTCTGCCTCTGCAAGTTCAATCAGAATTCGTCGACGATGACTTTTTTCACACTGTAACAGGCTATCACGCAGCCAACGCTGGAAAGTGCGCTGCAATAATGAGTCAACGCACAGCGTAAATGCCAGCGTTTCTTCAGGCCACAGCGCCAGTAAAGGAAGAATACGACTCAGGTGCTGGCGGTCGTAGCTTTCCGCCAGACCCAACTGTTGTACCAGCGGCATATACTCGGATGGCAGCAGTTCCTGGGTGCCATCGTATATCCGGCTCATGATCTCCCGGTGATGAACTTCCCCCGCCACCGTCACCGCCGGTTTCTGGTACAGCCGTGGGCCGCCCCGTGCCAGCACCTGCTCCAACAGAGTGCGCCATTTAACGCTGCCGCGCCCTTTTTCCGGCACCTGACTGTCGTAAACATACCAGCCGTTTTCCCCCTGCAGCGTGGCATGGCGCGTGGCCTGCTCGGCATAATCAATCACCTGTTCGGTGCTTTGTCCGCTGCGGTAGGCCACAATACCGATATGCAAAAACGCCTCGCGATCGATAAGCGCCGTTGAAGGCAGCGCGTCAATGGCATGAACCAACTGTGAAGCAATGCCATCCGCCTCTTTCAGCGTGCGATGCGGCAACAGCACGGTAAAATCGCTATGGAAATAGCGCGCCAACAACGCCGCCGGGTAGCGCATCACAAAAGTCGACAACAGATTGACCAGCGAATACATCAGTTCCTGCACAGCACTGTTGCCGTGGGTTTCCCGCAGCGTGTCGAAATCCGGCAATCGCACCATCATGACAATGCCGTGCGAACCTTCCTCTTCCAGCTGTGTGGTCAGTTGGTTATCAAAGAACAATCGGTTGTTCAACCCGGTTTTGGCGTCCTGCGCGGCGAAAGCGCGGATCAGAGTATCGACCCGGCTGCGCTCCTCGCGCGCTTCCGCCAGATCCGCCAACAGGCGATCGAGCGCACCACTGACGTTCGCTGGCCATTCGCGCACGTCGCCCTGCATCACGCTCTCTCGTTCGCCGTTAAGAATACGGCGCGCACGGCGCTCCAGTCTGTCCTCTCCGTCGGCCTGATCGCGCAGCCAACGCAGGCTGAACAGCAAGATAACCACCATCACGACGATCGACAAAGAGACAGCCGCAGTGGATTGCAACGAACGCACGTCGCTGGCGAAAGGTTCAATATAGGTAATGCGTAGCGAAGCGCCGGGATGCTGCATCAGCGGCAGAGAAACCTGCCGGTAGCCGTTGAGCGATTCCCAGGGCTGTTTTACCGTTGTCAGATGATAAGAAAGGAGGTTACTGCGGCTGGTATCCACGCTGACGGCCACGATACCGAGCGGACGCATCACCAGCGGTAACCATTGTTCCTGTTCCTGTGGAGACCCACGCAGCATCGCCTGATCGAGCGAGGTCATCAGCGAATCGAAGCGGCGATCGAGCCTCTCCTGAGTGACATAGAAGTAACTGTATGAGCAGCCCAACAGCATCAAAAACATCGCCAGAGCAACAAGCAGGGTGATCAATGCAGAGAGCTTGGAGGTGAATCGCATCCCTGTGCCTTGTCCGTTATGGTTACGTGAATTTTCACCTTTGGTCGTATAAAGGCCCCGAATTCGCTCAAATGAATCCAACACAATACCCTGATTTTTAATTAGTCGCTGGCGTATCCTTGAAGATCATCGCCGGCAGTTCATGCCGCTAAAACTACCAAGCATCATCAACGAAGAAAACCTTCAATCACCATTTTTTGCCTTTTATCAGGACATAAATTTCTTATATGCATATAGTCAATTAAATCGGGCCCAGCCATCCATGACAAAATTGCAAACAAGAGGAAGAGTGACATGCGTGCACTGTTATTGGAACAACAAGACGATCAAACTCTGGCTCGCGTCAAAAATATCAGCAGCGACCAACTGCCCGACGGCGATGTCACGGTAGACGTTAATTGGTCCAGCATTAACTATAAAGACGCATTGGCAATCACCGGAAAAGGCAAAATCGTGCGCAACTTCCCAATGATACCGGGAATCGATTTCGCCGGTACCGTGCGCCAAAGCCGCGACGACCGTTTTAAAGAAGGCCAAAGCGTGGTGCTTACCGGCTGGGGCGTGGGTGAAAACCACTGGGGTGGTCTGGCTGAGCAGGCGCGAGTCTCCGGGGAATGGCTAGTGCCGTTGCCGAACGGACTCGATGAGCGTAAAGCGATGATCCTCGGTACCGCTGGCTTTACCGCCATGCTGTGCGTGATGGCGCTGGAAGAAGGTGGCATACACCCGGATGACGGCGACATTCTGGTCACCGGTGCCAGCGGTGGCGTGGGCAGCACGGCGGTCGCTATTCTGGCAGCGCTGGGCTATCACGTTACGGCCATTAGCGGCCGTGAAAGCAACACCGATTACCTGAAAGCGCTTGGCGCCAAGGAAGTGCTGTCGCGTGACGGTTATCTCGAAGCTCCGCGCCCGCTGGAAAAGCAACTGTGGGCCGGTGCGGTAGATAGCGTCGGCGACACTATGCTGGCGCGGGTTTTGGCGCAAATGAACTATAACGGCACGGTCGCCGCCTGTGGATTGGCCGGTGGGTATCACCTGCCGACCACGGTTATGCCATTTATTTTGCGCAATGTTCGTCTGCAAGGTATCGACTCGGTACACACTCCGTTGCATCGCCGTCAAACCGCCTGGGAACGCCTGGCCGGTATCCTGCCGGAAAGTTTTTACCAACAGGCCCCCCAGGAAATCACGCTGGAACAGACACCGGCCACGGCTGCCGCACTGTTGGATAACAAAGTTACCGGCCGCACCCTGGTAAAAATCCGCTGAGTCTGACGGCCCCCCAACGGGGGCCTATCCCGTCTGCGAAATTTCATATTTTCCCGCTGCCTCTCGCATAAGGCCTGGTTTCACGCCATGCTTACACCATAAATTGCGGAGAAAATACCATGAGCAAACAACGTAAATTAACTGAGGCCGATGTCACGCCCGAAAGCGTATTTTATCAGCGGCGTAAAGTGTTACAGGCGTTGGGCATCACCGCCGCATCCCTGGCCCTGCCGCTTAATGCGCAGGCCGATTTGCTGTCATGGTTTAAAGGCCACGATCGGCCCAAGGCACCTCCCGGTAAACCGCTGGAGTTCAGCAAACCTGCCGCCTGGCAGGCCCAACTGGCTTTGACGCCGGAAGATAAAGTCACCGGCTACAACAACTTCTACGAATTCGGTCTGGACAAGGCCGATCCAGCAGCCAATGCCGGCGGGTTGAAAACCGAAGGTTGGCAGGTACGCATCGACGGCGAAGTCGCCAAACCGATCACGCTGGACATCGATGATTTAATCAAACGCTTCCCGCTGGAACAACGCATCTATCGCATGCGCTGCGTTGAAGCCTGGTCGATGGTTGTGCCGTGGATTGGCTTTGAATTGGGTAAACTGCTCAAGCTGGCAGAACCCAACAGCAACGCGCGTTACGTCGCCTTCCAGACGTTGTACGACCCGGAGCAGATGCCCGGCCAGAAAGACCGCTTTATCGGCGGCGGGTTGAAGTATCCGTATGTCGAAGGGCTGCGTCTCGACGAGGCAATGAACCCGCTGGCGCTGCTGACCGTCGGCGTGTACGGCAAAACATTGCCACCGCAGAATGGTGCGCCGCTGCGCTTGATCACTCCATGGAAATACGGTTTTAAGGGGATAAAGTCGATCGTCCATATCCGCCTGGTGCGCGAGCAGCCCCCCACCACCTGGAATGAGTCGGCACCTAATGAATACGGCTTTTATGCCAACGTGAATCCGCACGTCGATCACCCCCGCTGGTCGCAGGCTACCGAGCGTTTCATCGGCTCAGGCGGTATTCTGGACGTTAAACGCCAACCCACCCTGCTGTTTAATGGTTATGCCGAGCAAGTCGCATCGCTGTACCGCGGCCTGGATCTACGGGAGAATTTCTAAGTGCGTTTGACTCCAACTCATATCAAAGGGATCAAAATCGCCATTTATCTGGCGGCATTTTTGCCCTTTCTCTGGCTGGTGCTGTCGGTGGATCAGGGTTGGTTCAGCGCCGATCCGGCCAAGGATATCCAGCACTTTACCGGCAGGATGACGCTGAAACTGTTGCTGGCAACCTTAATGATCGCCCCACTGGCACGCTATACCCGCCAGCCGCTGCTGCTCCGTTGCCGCCGTCTGGTGGGACTGTGGTGTTTTGCCTGGGGCACGCTGCATCTGATAAGCTATTCTACGCTTGAATTGGGGCTGAGCAATATTGGCCTGCTGGGGCGTGAGCTGGTTACCCGCCCTTACCTGACGCTCGGCATTATCAGCTGGCTGATCCTGCTGGCGTTGGCGGCAACCTCGACGTTGTGGGCCATGCGCAAACTGGGGGGCAAATGGCAGACGCTACATAATCTGGTGTATCTGGTGGCCATCCTGGCGCCGATTCATTACCTGTGGTCGGTCAAAACCTTTTCACCACAGCCCTTCATTTATGCCCTGCTGGCCGTCGTGCTACTGGCGCTGCGCTACAAGAAATTCCGCAATTGGTGGCGTTAAAAGGCGGAACTTTTCTGTGTTCTACCCCTCATAATGCGATAACACTCTCACCAGTTTGCAGGTTTTGGGTTGAATATCTTCGCTGATAAGACCAGTATTTAGCTGCGAATTGCTACGATATCGTTATAATGCCCGACCTTGTTTCTGTTCTCAGGGTGAATTTTCTCCTTAACAGGTGACAAATCGGTGACATCGGGTTATTTTCTACGATGATGGTTTTATTGCCGGAGATACCAGCACAATGGCGGATAAGTTTCACATTTTGCTTCTGAACGGCCCCAATCTGAATCTGCTGGGGACGCGTGAACCGGAGAAGTACGGCAGCACGACGCTAACAGAGATTGTTAACGGATTGGAAAACCAGGCATCCGCACTGGATATTACCCTGAGCCATCTGCAGTCTAACGCTGAACATGCGCTTATCGACTGCATACATCAGGCACGCGGCAACACAGATTTTATACTTATCAACCCTGCCGCGTTCACGCATACCAGCGTGGCGCTGCGCGATGCATTGCTGGCGGTGCAGATCCCGTTTATCGAGATCCACCTCTCCAACGTGCATGCCCGAGAGCCTTTCCGTCATCACTCCTACCTTTCCGATATTGCGGTGGGTGTGATTTGCGGCCTCGGCGCAGATGGCTACACATTTGCTTTACAGGCAGCGGTTAACCGTCTGTCGAAAACCCACTAATTGCTACGCAAAAAGAGTACGGAATCACACTCATGGATATTCGTAAAATCAAGAAACTGATCGAACTGGTTGAAGAATCAGGTATTTCTGAACTGGAAATCTCTGAAGGCGAAGAGTCAGTTCGCATCAGCCGTGCCGCCCCGGCACAGGCTTACCCAATGATGCCGCAGGCATACGCAATGCCGGCACAGCCGCAGCCAGCACTGGCTACTGCCGTTGCTGCAGCGCCAGCCGAAACTCCTGCAGCACCAGCGGCCATGAGTGGCCACATCGTTCGTTCTCCAATGGTCGGCACCTTCTACCGCACGCCAAGCCCGGATGCGAAAGCCTTCATCGAAGTTGGCCAGAAAGTGAATGCCGGCGACACGCTGTGCATCGTTGAAGCCATGAAAATGATGAACCAGATCGAAGCGGATAAATCCGGCGTGGTGAAAGCCATCCTGGTAGAGAACGGCCAACCGGTAGAATTTGACGAGCCACTGGTCGTCATCGAATAACGAGGCGAACATGCTTGATAAAATTGTTATCGCCAACCGTGGCGAGATCGCGCTTCGTATCCTTCGTGCCTGTAAAGAGCTCGGTATCAAAACCGTTGCCGTGCATTCCACAGCCGATCGCGATCTGAAACACGTACTGCTGGCTGACGAGACCGTATGTATCGGTCCTGCGCCATCGGTAAAAAGCTATCTGAATATCCCGGCTATCATCTCTGCGGCAGAAATCACTGGCGCAGTGGCGATCCACCCGGGTTACGGCTTCTTGTCTGAGAACGCCGACTTCGCCGAGCAGATCGAACGCTCCGGCTTTATCTTCATCGGCCCGAAAGCCGAAACCATCCGCCTGATGGGCGACAAGGTTTCTGCCATCAACGCCATGAAGAAAGCCGGCGTGCCTTGCGTACCAGGCTCTGATGGCCCGCTGACCGACGACATGGATAAAAACCGTGCCTTCGCCAAGCGCATCGGCTACCCGGTGATCATCAAGGCATCTGGCGGCGGCGGCGGCCGCGGCATGCGCGTTGTGCGCAGCGACAAAGACCTCGAACAATCCATTTCCATGACCAAAGCTGAAGCCAAAGCGGCTTTCAACAATGACATGGTTTACATGGAAAAATACCTGGAAAACCCACGCCACATCGAAATTCAGATTTTGGCAGACGGCCAGGGCAACGCCATCTATCTGGCCGAGCGCGACTGCTCCATGCAGCGTCGTCATCAGAAAGTGGTTGAAGAGGCACCAGCACCAGGCATCACCAGCGAAATGCGCCGTTACATCGGCGAGCGCTGCTCGAAAGCCTGTATTGAGATCGGTTACCGCGGTGCGGGTACTTTCGAGTTCCTGTACGAAAACGGTGAGTTCTATTTCATCGAAATGAACACCCGTATTCAGGTTGAACACCCTGTTACCGAAATGATCACCGGCGTGGATCTGATCAAAGAGCAGCTGCGTATCGCTGCCGGTCAGCCGCTGTCGATCAAACAGGATGAAGTGAAGGTTCACGGCCATGCGGTGGAATGCCGTATCAACGCCGAAGACCCGAACACCTTCCTGCCAAGCCCAGGCAAGATCACCCGTTTCCATGCGCCAGGCGGTTTCGGCGTGCGTTGGGAATCTCATATTTACGCCGGTTATACCGTACCGCCGTACTATGATTCCATGATCGGCAAACTGATCACTTACGGTGAAAACCGTGACGTGGCGATTGCCCGCATGAAGAACGCCCTGGCTGAGTTGATCATCGATGGCATCAAAACCAACGTTGAACTGCAGCAGCGGATCATGAGCGACGAAAACTTCCAGCATGGTGGTACCAACATCCACTATCTGGAGAAGAAGCTCGGTCTGCAGGAAACCTAAGGCAGGCAATCCACCTCGCCTGACAGAAGGCCGGCTAATCACCGGCCTTTTTCTTTATTATTGCCGACAAGGTATACGACTTGGCAAACCGATGCCTTGCCGTAAAATTCTCGGCCATTGGTATAGGGTATAGCCAAAATAATTCGAGTTGCATCAAGGCGGCAACGCAGTGAATCCCCAGGAGCTTACTCAGGTAAGTGACTGGGGTGAACGAGGAAAGCCAACGCTGAGGCAGCTTGAAGCATGACGGATATATTGGGGACACTGATGGAAACTCGTTTTATTCAAGCCCATCGCGAAGCACGGTGGGCACTCGGCCTGACGCTGCTCTACTTGCTGGCCTGGTCGTTGGCGGCCTATCTACCAGACAGCGCATCTGGTATTACCGGCCTGCCGCACTGGTTCGAAATGGCCTGTTTATTGGTGCCACTGCTGTTTATCGGCCTGTGCTGGCTGATGGTACGCGGCATATTCCGTGATATTTCACTGGAGGACGGCGATGCAAACTGAAGTCATTTTGCCGCTGGTCGCCTATCTGGTACTGGTATTCGGGCTGTCGGTCTACGCTTACAGCCGCCGTCAGACCGGCAACTTTCTTAGCGAGTACTTCCTGGGCAGCCGATCGATGGGTGGCTTCGTGCTGGCCATGACGCTGACCGCGACCTATATCAGTGCCAGTTCGTTTATCGGTGGCCCCGGTGCGGCCTATAAATATGGCCTTGGCTGGGTACTGCTGGCGATGATCCAACTACCGGCGGTATGGTTGTCGCTCGGGGTGTTGGGCAAGAAATTCGCCATTCTGGCGCGCCGCTACAACGCCATCACCTTAAACGACATGCTGTACGGCCGCTATCAAAGCCGTCTGCTGGTCTGGTTGGCCAGTCTCAGTTTGTTGGTGGCGTTCCTGGGGGCCATGACGGTGCAGTTTATCGGCGGCGCGCGCCTGCTGGAAACCGCTGCCGGCATCCCTTACGACACCGGCCTGCTGATCTTTGGCATCAGCATCGCGCTATATACCGCCTTTGGCGGCTTTCGTGCCAGCGTGCTGAACGATGCCATGCAGGGCCTGGTGATGTTGATCGGCACCGTGCTGTTGCTGGTGGCGGTGATCCACGCCGCCGGTGGTCTGCACAGCGCAGTGGACAAACTCCAGCAGATTGACCCGGCGCTGGTGTCGCCGCAGGGGGGTGAGCAGATCCTCAGCCTGCCGTTTATGGCCTCATTCTGGATCCTGGTGTGCTTTGGCGTGATTGGCCTGCCGCATACTGCGGTTCGCTGCATCTCTTACAAAGACAGTAAGGCAGTACACCGCGGCATCATCCTCGGCACCATGGTAGTAGCGGTGTTGATGTTCGGTATGCACCTGGCCGGTGCTCTGGGCCGCGCGGTGTTGCCGGATCTGAAGATCCCCGATCAGGTGATCCCAACGCTGATGATCACCGTGCTGCCACCGTATGCCGCCGGCATCTTCCTGGCCGCACCGATGGCGGCCATCATGTCGACCATTAATGCCCAACTGCTGCAATCTTCCGCCACTATTATTAAAGATCTCTACCTTGGCGTACGCCCGCAGCAAATGCAGAACGAACGCCTGATTAAACGCTTCTCCAGCCTGACCACGTTAATCCTCGGGCTTTTGGTGCTGCTGGCGGCATGGCGACCACCGGAAATGATCATCTGGCTGAACCTGCTGGCGTTCGGCGGTCTGGAGGCGGTATTCCTGTGGCCACTGGTGCTGGGCCTGTACTGGGAACGCGCCAACGCACAGGGAGCACTTAGCTCAATGGTGACGGGTGCGGTATGCTATACGCTATTGGCCAGCTTCAAGCTGCAACTGGCAGGGTTGCACCCTATTGTGCCTTCGTTGCTGCTTAGCCTGCTGGCGTTTTATATCGGTAACCTCGTCGGCGAAAAACGCCGGACGGCGTCATCATTACCCTCTTAAAAGAGAATTGTTATGCCTTGGATCCAACTCAAACTAAACACCACCGGCAGCCAGGCAGAAGACCTGAGCGACGCGCTGGTTGAAAGCGGCGCAGTATCGGTGACCTTTCAGGACACCCACGACAATCCGGTGTTCGAACCGCTGCCGGGCGAAACCCTGCTGTGGGGCGATACCGATGTGATCGGGCTGTATGATGCTGAAACCGATATGGTAGAAGTGGTGGCAATGCTGGAACAGCATCCGCTGCTGGGCGTTGGTTTCCGCCACAAAATCGAACAGTTGGAAGACAAAGACTGGGAGCGCGAGTGGATGGACAACTTCCACCCAATGCGTTTCGGCGAACGTCTGTGGATCTGCCCAAGCTGGCGTGACGTGCCCGAGCCGGATGCGGTTAACGTGATGCTCGACCCAGGTCTGGCGTTTGGTACCGGCACCCACCCAACGACGGCGCTGTGTCTGCAGTGGCTCGATGGCCTGGATCTGGCCGGTAAGACCATTATCGACTTCGGTTGCGGTTCCGGCATCCTGGCGATTGCCGCCCTGAAGCTCGGTGCAGCGCGCGCTATCGGCATTGATATCGATCCCCAGGCCATTCAGGCCAGTCGCGACAACGCGCAGCGTAACGGCGTTTCAGAGCGTCTGGAGCTTTATCTGCCAAAAGACCAACCTGCCGATCTGCTGGCCGACGTGGTCGTCGCCAATATTCTGGCCGGTCCATTGCGTGAGCTGGCCCCGCTGATCGGCTGCCTGCCAAAATCCGGCGGTTATCTGGGCCTGTCCGGAGTGCTGGCCACCCAAGCAGCGAGCGTGGCGCAAGCCTATGAAGATAAATTCACGCTCGACCCGGTAGCCGAACGCGAGGAATGGTGCCGAATTACCGGTCAACGTAAATAATTCCCTATTTGTCTTGCTAAAAACCACCGATAACTTAACAAGTTGCGGTGGTTTTTTTTCGCGCCGTGATTCTACTGATTTATCCTGATAAAAAGCGAGTGTATTCTGCTGCAAGCGCAGGCCTGGCGGCAGATGCCGACCGCCGTCGATCAAACCGCCTTGCTGACTACGCCCCCTTGCTCCGAAAGGTTAAGCTGGATGGTGCTGGATAAGTTTGTCACCGCTTCTGCCGAGCAGATCGCCCAATTCCACCGTAGTTCATCATGCAAACAATCGTCCGCTACAGGCGCTGAACGGCCGCGTTATCATCGACTAATAAATCCATTTCCAGCCGAAATATTTCCCCTGTGATTTCAGCGTAATTGTGCCCCTTCTCAACGCAATACCCTGACAAATGGCCTATATTGCTGCCGATATCCAGCTGAATCGAGACTCATTACAGATAAAATTCTGTCGTGTTGGGAATATTTTATCGAGCACTAATCGACCATTTCTCTTCAACTCATTGTTAAATATATATAATATTTTCATAGATCCTGACGAGGTGCATTTTTATTGCCGAATAGCGCCTGATTGGTCAAAGTTTGGCCTTTCATCTCAACGCAAAAATGCGTAATATACGCGCCCTTGCGGACACAGTATGGTTACTCTTTGTCTATGCGCATTGGACACCACCAGCTTACAAATTGCTTGATTGCGGCCCCGATGGCCGGCATTACAGATCGCCCATTTAGAGCCCTATGTCATGCAATGGGTGCTGGAATGGCTGTATCCGAAATGCTCTCCTCCAATCCGGAGGTGTGGCGGACGGATAAGTCGCGTCTGCGTATGGTCCATAGCGATGAACCAGGGATCCGTTCCGTGCAGATTGCCGGATGCGATCCGGATGATATGGCCGCCGCGGCACGTATTAACGTGGCCAGTGGTGCACAGATCATCGACATCAATATGGGGTGCCCGGCCAAGAAAGTGAACCGGAAGCTTGCAGGGTCTGCCTTGCTGCAGTACCCGGATCTGGTTAAACAGATCCTCCACGCGGTAGTTAACGCTGTGGATGTGCCGGTAACACTTAAGATCCGTACCGGCTGGGAACCCGAACACCGTAACTGTGTAGAGATTGCCCAACTGGCCGAAGACTGTGGTATACAGGCCCTGACTATTCATGGCCGAACCCGTGCCTGCCTGTTCAACGGCGACGCGGAGTACGACAGCATTCGGGCAGTTAAGCAGAGTGTTTCCATTCCGATTATCGCGAATGGCGACATTACTGACCCGCATAAAGCCAGAGCAGTGCTCGACTACACTGGGGCTGATGCCCTGATGATAGGCCGCGCTGCTCAGGGGAGACCCTGGATCTTCCGGGAAATCCAGCATTATCTGGACACTGGGGAACTGCTGCCCCCTCCGCCACTTGGCGAGGTTAAGCGTTTGTTGATAGGGCATATTCGGGAATTGCACGGCTTTTACGGCCAAGGCAAGGGATTCCGGATTGCTCGTAAGCACGTATCCTGGTATCTCCAGGAGCACGCCCCGAATGACCAGTTTCGGCGCACATTCAACGCCATAGAGGATGCCAGCGAACAGCTGGAGGCGTTGGAGGCATATTTCGAAAATCTTGCGTAACAAAAAAGAGCTGACAGAACTATGTTCGAACAACGCGTAAATTCTGACGTACTGACCGTTTCTACCGTGAACTCACAGGACCAAGTGACTCAAAAGCCTCTGCGTGACTCGGTGAAACAAGCACTGAAGAACTATTTTGCTCAACTGAATGGTCAAGACGTTAACGATCTGTATGAGCTGGTATTGGCTGAAGTTGAACAGCCACTGTTGGACATGGTGATGCAATACACCCGTGGCAACCAGACCCGTGCAGCCCTGATGATGGGCATCAACCGCGGTACGCTGCGTAAGAAATTGAAAAAATACGGCATGAACTGATACTAGTCAGTTGGCATGTTGAAAAGGCGCAACCTCGCAAGAGGCGGCGCCTTTTTCTTCTCTGGTGTTTTATCAAAAGCAGCCCAATGCGAATGAGAATATTCGCATGCCAATCCTCCTTATCAGGCCGTATTGTGTGTTACAATATACATTCCTGGAGCCGCCTTCGCGGGCCTGCAGCCATCCCTCCGAAGCCTGATAGCAGCACGAACCGCCCTTCGAGTGTAAAGATTTGGTCAATTATGGAATCTGGCTAAACGATAGTGATGTCTGGGTGTCTGAATGGTCGTAACGCAATTGAGTGGATCCTTGTGCGTTACAGATTGCTGCCCCTTTTAATGCATAAATGAGTTCATATGAAGCGTCCGCAAAAATTCAAAATGGCCCTGCTACATCCTCGCTACTGGTTTACCTGGTTCGGGCTGGGCTGTCTGTTCTTACTGGTTCAACTCCCCTACCCGCTGCTGCACAAGCTCGGTATATGGATGGGCCGCACCTCGATGCACTTCCTGAAACGCCGGGTTTCCATTACTCGCCGTAACCTGGAACTCTGTTTCCCAGACATGGACGTGGCGCAGCGCGAGCGCAAAGTGACAGGTAACTTCGAATCCCTCGGCATGGGCCTGCTGGAAACCGGCATGGCCTGGTTCTGGTCAGATAAACGCGTTAAGCGCTGGTTCAACGTTTCCGGTATCAATCATCTGAAAGCGGCACAGCAAAACCAACGCGGTGTGCTGGTGATTGGCGTGCATTTTATGTCTCTGGAGTTGGGTGGCCGTGCCATGGGGCTGTGCCAGCCGATGATGGCGATGTACCGCCCGCACAACAACAAAGCGATGGAATGGGCGCAAACTAAAGGCCGCATGCGTTCCAACAAGGCGATGCTCGATCGCAAAGACCTGCGCGGTATGGTTCAGGCTCTTAAGCGCGGCGAAGCCGTATGGTTCGCTCCGGATCAAGACTACGGCCCACGCGGCAGCGTATTCGCTCCGTTGTTCGCCGTCGATCAGGCCGCCACCACCAGTGGGACCTATATGCTGGCACGTATGGCCAAACCGGCGCTGGTACCGGTGGTTCTGATTCGTCGCGAGAAAGGTCGGGGTTATGATCTGCTGATCCAACCGGCACTGGAAAATTACCCCATCGGCGACGAAGTCGCCGCCGCGGCTTACATGAATAAAGTGGTGGAAAAAGAGATCATGCGCGCCCCTGAGCAGTATATGTGGCTGCATCGTCGCTTCAAAACCCGACCGGCCGGTACCCCCTCGCTGTATTGAGCCAACACCTGATTTTCCAAGCCCGGCCAACGCCGGGCTTTTTCGTGCGCCCTACTTATAAAACTGCGGATTGACGATCGGCTTTACTGTAATATCCTTTTTTACCCGCACAGGAAAAGGAAATGATGAAATCTCAAGTCCGCATTGCTCTGGTCGGTGACTACAAACCCGAAGCCATTTCCCACCAGGCCATCCCTATTGCTCTCCAGCTTACCGCCAGCCACCTTAATGTCGATATCCAATCCCACTGGCTGCCCACAGAAACCATTACCACCACTTCGGTACTGCAAGACTATGATGCGATCTGGGTGGTACCCGGCAGCCCCTATAATCATGACGACGGTGCCTTTATGGCCATCCGCCATGCCCGGGAGCAGAATATCCCTTTCCTCGGCTCCTGCGGTGGCTTCCAGTATGCTATTGTGGAATACGCCCGCAACGTCATGGGATGGCATGATGCCGGACATGCGGAAACCGACCTTGGCGGCAGGCTGGTGATTGCTCCACTGAGCTGTTCGCTGGTCGAAAAAAGCGGCACCATTCTTTTCCAACCCAATACGCTGACCGCACGAGCCTACGGCAAGCTGGAAACGCACGAAGGTTACCACTGCAACTTCGGCGTTAACCCGGAATTTGTCGCCGACCTACAGCAGCATCCGCTGATTATCAGCGGCCACGACAGCGAAGGTGACGTGCGTTCGGTCGAGTTGCCAGGGCACAGTTTTTACGCCGCCACGCTGTTCCAGTCTGAACGGGCGGCATTACGTAACGAGCTTTCCCCGTTGTTGGTGGAACTGATCAAGACCGCCGCAAGTATCTGACAGAGGCGGATGATAAGGGCCATACCGACATGGCCCTATTATTAATAATAGCTTTATCCCCGAGCGCAGCGAATTGACTTATTATAGGCACAAAGAATTCATTCCAATTTAATTTAAATGTCACCCTATCTTCACACTCAAAACAACCATCCGTGATAAGTAAACTCAAAAATAAAATTATTGGAAAAAATTATTATTTATTTCCAAATAATATATCATTAGGGCCACTGTAGATTAGCGTTATGTTTCCGACAGCCAATTACCTTTCGGCAGGTTTGAAGATGGACCATTGACGTGAAATTCAGCTACCAAGACCGAGATAGGCACCCATACCATCACTGTAAAAAACCGCAAAAAAATAAAAATCAACACATTGAAAAAAAACAATTAAAAGCCAAAAAACCTTAAAGGAAAGGGCTTTCCGGAAGGTGATGAATGTCGCATTCCAAACCACGAAATCCTATTTTTCATCTCCTGATTAATGACATTTAAAAAAACATACCAAGCAAAACATTAAAAACAAAATGAATTAAATAAATATAATTACATCAGATCGTTAAAAATAGTTAATGTTAAATTGGGCTAATTCACCATCACCTTTTATAATGTTCGAGTACTTACCGACTGCTCATTTATTTAAGTCGATTCTTTCATATATTTATGGAGGTGTTTCCGTGTCTGCTTATTCTCTCACGACGGTACAACAGGCCGTATGGCTTGATCAAAGTTTAAACCCTGATATTCCACTTTATAATGTCGGATGCTTATGGCGTGTAGAACGGGAAATCTCATTCCCTCTGTTTAAACAAGCCATCCAATACGTACAGCAACAGCACGATGCATTGCAGACCGCCCTACAGGAAACGCCGCAAGGCGTTACACAGCGGTCGCTACCTCAAAAATCCATTGAGCTTCACTACCACGATTTTTCACAGCGGGAAGATGCCGCCAGCCAGGCGCATAACCACCTGCGTGAAATGTTTATCCAGCCATATCAACTGTATGAAGATCTGCTCTGGCGTTGCCATTTAGCCAAGATCGATGACTCCACGACGTTATGGCTATTGGCCTCCCACCACCTGATTGCGGATGGCACCTCGATCTCGTTATTAAGTCGCATGATCATGGATCGCTATAAGCAATTAAAAATGGGAGAAAAAGGTGATGCCAGCAACTCACGCTACCGTGATTTCGTGGCCAACGACCAGGCCTATCTTCAATCGTCCCGCTATCAGCGCGACCGCGACTGGTGGCTCGAACGTTTCGCAGCAGCGCCCCCCTCAGTTTTAGAACGGCGACAAAATTACACCGAGCAACAAACCTATCCCAGCACCCAAATCATCAAGCGCTTACCACAACAACGTTTCCTGCGATTAGAGCAATATGCGGCTCATCACGGCGGTTCAGCAATGCACTTTATGGTGGCACTGCTGGCCAGTTGGTTCGCACGGATTTGGCAGGTGGACAGCGTCACCTTGGGTGTCCCGGTGCATAACCGCAGCACCAGCGATCATAAGCAGACGCTGGGTATGTTCTCCTCCATGATCCCGCTCAATATTAACGTCGACTTACAGCAACCCTTTGCCCACCTGCTGCAACAAGTGGGCAGTGAACTGCGCAAATGCTATCGCCACCAGCGCTTCCCCATCGCCGACCTCAACCGCCAACTGAACCTGCATCAACAAGGGCGACGCCAGCTTTTTGATATCAGTTTTTCTCTGGAGGTTTTCCCAACCGATATTGAACTGGAAGGAAGCCAATTCAAGGTCGAGAACATGCACCATGGCTATGAGCAACTGCCATTAGGCATTTACCTGCGTCACTACCATCCGGGCGATGATCCGGTGCTGGAGTTCAACCTCAACCAGGCCTGGTTTAGCCACCAGGACGGTGAGCGCATTGCCAGCCGCATCGTGCAAATGCTCGATAATCTGTTGGAAGGCGATGCCAATTTACCACTGGAGCAACTGCCGCTGTTGCTTCCCGCTGAGCATCAACATATTTTCCACGAATGGAATAACACGCAACAATCTTGGGTCATGCCGCAGGGCATTCACCAATTTTTAGAACAACAGGTATTGCGTACGCCGAACGCCCCAGCAATTTGCTATGAGCAGCAGCAGACAAGTTATTTGCAATTGAACCAGCAGGCTAACCAATTTGCCGGTTTTCTACGCCAGCAAGGAATACAGCCTGATGATCGCATCGCGGTTTGCGTCAACCGCAGCCCGGAAATGGTGATGGCCCTGTATGCTATTTTGAAATCAGGCGCAGCCTATGTGCCGATCGACCCCGACTATCCGCAAGATCGTTTACGACATATGTTGCAGGACTGCGGCGCGAAATACGTGTTGATCGACGAAGCCGGAGAGCAGGCATTGCATTCAATCCGTGACATCGTTATTCCGCGTCTGCACCTGCAGCACGATAGTCATCTGTGGCAACAGGAACCCAAGAGTAATCTTGCGCCGCTGGCTGACGACCCGCAGCGCAGTCTGGCCTATGTGATTTACACCTCCGGCTCAACGGGGAAACCCAAAGGGGTGATGAATGAACATCGGGGTGTCATCAACCGTCTGCTCTGGATGCAACAAGCCTATCCTCTGACGCACGACGACGTGGTGCTGCAAAAAACCCCGTTCAGCTTCGATGTTTCGGTCTGGGAATTCTTTTGGCCATTGATGGTGGGTGCCCGTCTGGCGATTGCCAAACCTGGCGGCCATCAAGATCCCGATTACCTTGGTGCCTGCATTGCTCAGCACCAGGTCACCACACTGCATTTTGTCCCCTCGATGCTGCAATTATTTTTACGCCATGGCGAAATGGCACAGTGCGCCCCCTTACGCCGCATAATATGCAGCGGTGAAGCCTTGCCTTTGGCCACGGTACAGCGTTGTTTGCAGCAGTTGCCACATGCAGAGCTACACAATCTTTATGGCCCGACAGAAGCGGCAGTGGATGTCTCCAGTTGGCAATGCATGCCAGACGATGAGCGAGCGCTGGTGCCGATCGGCAAGCCAATCGCCAATACGCAGCTCCATATTTTGGACTCTCGGTTACAGCCGCTACCGCCCGGTATTGCCGGCGAGCTGCATATTGGCGGTATTCAGGTCGCTCGTGGCTATCTGAATCGTCCCGAGTTAAACGCCGAGCGCTTTATTGCTGACCCATTCAGTCACGATCCCCAGGCCCGTTTGTATAAAACCGGCGATCTCGCCCGCTGGCTGCCGGATGGCAACATCGAATATCTGGGGAGAAATGATTTCCAGGTCAAGATCCATGGGGTACGCATTGAGCTGGGTGAAATAGAGCAACAGCTACGACAGTGTGAAGGGGTCGAAGATGCCGCAATACTGGCAAGAGAAGATGAACACGGCGGAAAACGTCTGGTGGCCTATGTGGTGGCGCCAGACGAGAACATAGGTTCAGCGCAGTGGCGTGGTCAACTACAACGGCATTTGCCGGATTTTATGGTGCCTTCCAGCTTTATCAGGCTGAAGGCTTTGCCACTTTCCCCCAACGGCAAACTGGACCGCAAGGCTTTGCCTGCCCCCGCACCGGCTAAGCAGGTTTCGCGACAGCATCAAGTACCGCAAACGGCGCAGGAGCAGTTGCTTGCGGGCTTGTGGAGCGAATTGCTCGGTGTCACGCAGATTGGTCTGGATGATGATTTCTTTGAACTCGGTGGACATTCGCTGCATGCCATCCAACTGTTGGTCAAACTGAAGCGCCGTGGTTATCCGGTGGTGATAAAAACCTTGTTTGCTCACCCCACGTTGCGCGCCCAGGCCTGTGCGCTGGCCGCCGAAAAGGGACCTGACGCCGCTGCCCCGCCAGTGGCTGCGCCACTGCAGCAGTTATTGGCCCGTCTCAATCACACCAACTTTACCTTTAAGCAGATACTGCGCCTAAACCGAACCGTGGCTGCCGATGATATCTGGATGGTTCACCCTGCAGTCACCGGTTGCGAAATTTATCACGATCTGGCCAGTTCACTGGAGGGGGACTTTAACGTTCTTGGCATTAACAATTACAACCTGTTTATCCACCCGCACATCACGTCATTACGCGAGTTGGCGTCACATTATCTCGACCATATGAAGCTGTCGCCTGCCCGCCCAGTGCGCCTGTTGGGTTGGTCGCTCGGGGGTTTGATTGCCCTTGAAATGGCGGCACAGCTTGAAAACAGAGGGGTTCGTGACATTCAGGTCTTCTTGCTGGACACCTTTTATCAAACGGACTTCCAAATCCGCAGCGAGCCTGGCCTGCTGGCAGCCATGCTGGTGATGTTGGGCATAGAAGGTGAAGCCGCCGACAGGGCGTTACGGGCGGAGCCGACTGAGTTATCCCTGAACAAGGAAACTCTCAGCGGGCCGTTACTGCACTCGCAGGTCACGCTATTGAAAGCCACGGAGGATGTGAATTTGAGTATGACCGAACAAGGGGATGGGCAAGAACTGCTGGCAATTGCAGACAACGGACTGTCATCGATTTGCCGTCATTTGCATATCCAGTCTTTGGCCTGTAACCATCACTCGATTATTTTCAGTCATGATGAAATCGGACATGTGTTACGCGCATCATCAAAAACGCCGGCCATTTCGAGCGGGATCCGTTGAGTTTACCCTGCCTGCGGCACTCGTTGCCGCAGGCTTACTACATCAGTTGCCCTATCAGCGGCGCGGCAATCACCGTGATAATCCCCGCCAGCATCATCACCAGGCTGGAAACCACACCTTCTTCCTGCCCCATCTCATAGGCTTTCGCCGTGCCGGCACCGTGCGACGACGCCCCCAGCCCGGCGCCCTTGGCCAGGCTGCTGCGCACCGCCAGCCGCAGGAACAGAATATCCCCCACCGCCATGCCGAAGACCCCGGTAATCACCACGAACAACGCCACTAAATCCGGCTGACCGCCCATCTGTTTGGCGGCCTCCAGCGCAAACGGCGTGGTGATGGAACGCACCGCCAGGCTGCGCTGTACCTCTTCAGGGAGCGTTAGCAGCCGCGCCAGCCACACCGAGCTGTAGACCGCCACCAGCACCGCCGTCAACACCCCGGCAGTGAGCGACAGCCAGTGGCGGCGGATAATATGCAGGTTTTCATAGACCGGCACTGCAAACGCGATAGTCGCCGGCCCCAGCAACCACAGCAGCCAGTGCGTTTCACCGATGTAATCCTGATACGAGATATGCGTCACCACCAGCAACAGCACCAGGATCATTGGCGTCAGTACCAATGGCATCAACAGCAAGGTGCGGCGGCGGCGGTAGAGTTTTTTATTGGCAAAATACAGCGCCAGCGTCGCCACAAAGCAGACGATGCTCAGGATAAAATCATTCATCGCGCTGTTTTCGCTGTTGTAACCAGACTTCAAGTCGATAGACCCGGTCGACCACCAGCCCCGTCGCGCCCAACGTCAGCGTGGTGCTAATCGCAATCACCAGGAAAATCTTCCAGCCCTCTACCATCAGCAACTGGGCATAGTTGACCACCGCCACTACCGCCGGGACGAAAAACAGCAACATCTCTGCCAGCAGCCAGCGTGAACCGGCCCTGACCCAGCTCAACGGTAAAATCCTCAGCAGGATCAGCGCCAGCAGCATCAGCATGCCGACAATGTTGGCGGGCAGCGGCAGATGAAATTGCTTTACCAACCGGTCGGCAATCAGAAACAGCATCGCGTACAAAACAACCTGAACTGGCACCTGCAGGCGGGTCAACAGAGAGGGGGCTGCGCGGCGTAACGCCAATGACATGGAAGATAACCTCAAAAAAATTCAAGGTTTGCAGTATACGCGGCCAGGAAACCTTGCCTGAAATGAATTAAAATCATCAATATCATGCCATCAGGGAATAGTTTCCCGCCGGTATTGCCCTGAGGAGAGCCCAACGTGGATGTCCGCACCCTACGTTACTTCGTGGAAGTCGTGCGCCAGCAAAGCTTCACCCGCGCGGCGGAGAAACTGTTCGTCACCCAGCCGACCATCAGCAAGATGCTGCAGCATCTGGAAGAAGAGTTGGAGTGTACGCTGCTGATCCGCGAAGGACGCAAGCTGCACCTGACCGACAGCGGCCAGGCAGTGTACCAGCGTGGGTTGGCGATCCTGGATGAGTTCCGCCAACTGGAGGCCGAACTGGAAGACATCAGTTCGGTGAAAAAAGGCGTGTTGCGGCTGGGTATCCCGCCGATGGTCGGCCGGCAGATTGCCGATTTGATCCAACAGTTCCGCCACACCTACCCTGGTATCGAACTGAAAATTTCCGAGCTGGGCGGGTTGTCGGTCGAGCAGGCGGTGATGTCCGGCGAACTGGATCTGGCGATGACGATATTGCCCGTCGACCTGGATCAACCGCTGACTTTCTTGCCGCTGCTGAGCCATCCGATGTGCGTGGTTGCGCCACGTACGCCGCACTGGCTTAACCGCACCAGCATCGATATCGCCGAATTGGCCAACTGGCCGATCCTGATTTATAACGAGGATTTCTCGCTGTACAAAATGCTGATGAAGGCGTTCTGCCTGGCCGGTTTTGAACCGCAGATTGCGGTACGCAGCGGGCAATGGGATTTTCTGGCATCGATGGTGCAGGCCGGGGTCGGCATCGCTACCCTGCCGGAGCCGGTTTGCCAGTGGCTGGATAAAGAAAACCTGATCTGGCTGCCGCTGGAGCCGCGGATGGAATGGCGTGTGGGGCTAATCTGGCGCCAGGGCAGCTACCTGTCGCACGGCGCCCAGGCCTGGATCGCCTGCTGCCGCGACTACTGGCCGCCGGTCAAATAACTGGGGCCGCTTCTGCGGCCCCGTTGGCATTACCCTTCGCGCTCTATCAGCAGCGCTTCCAGCAGGTCGAGATCGTGCAACAGCTTTTGCAGCGTCTCGTTGCTGATTTTCTGCGTTGCGCGCAGGTGATACAGCTCCCCGCGCTCGGCGCGCAGCGCGGTCAGGCGGAAGCGTCGCTCGAGGTTCTCCAGCATCAGCGCATTTTCGATATCGTCTTTGGTGGTGATGCGCCGCCGCAACGTGCCCACGACCCGTGAACTGATCTCTTTCAGCACCTGCGGGTCGATGTTTTCTTCCACGTCGACGGCCAGGCGTTCTTCCATCTTGTTGATGCTTTCGATCGCCACTTCCGCCGCCATGGCAATCGCCATCCGCTCCTCGCTCTTGCTGGCGCTCTTGTCCGCCACCACTACGCCGCGCAGCAGCAACGGCAATGCCATCACGCCGACGATCAGTGAAAGCAGGATCACGCCGGCGGCGATGAACACCAACTGATAGCGCGCCGGGAAGGCGGTGCCGTCACTTAACAGCAGCGGGATCGACAGCACGCCGGCCAGTGTGATTGCCCCGCGCACCCCAGCGAACGACGCTATCCACAGCTCACGCGTACTGTAATCGCCAAACTGCAATGGCCGTTTTTTCATAAAGCGTCGGCTGGCGTTTTTCATCAGCCACAGCCAGGTAAAGCGCAGCAACAACAACGCTGCGTAGATAATCGCCACGTCGGCGAACAGGTACCAGGTCTGAATGGTCGGATCCAGCTCCGCCTGCAGGATTGAGGTTTCCAGGATCCCCGGTAGTTGCAGGCCCAACATGATGAACACCATGCCGTTAAACACGAACTCCAGCATCGCCCAGACGCTGTTGGCGCGCAGGCGCATCGCCAGTGGCGCATTGCGGATCACACCGGACTGGCTGATGGTCATCCCCGCGGCAACCGCGGCCAGAATGCCGGAGACGCCGATATGTTCGGCAATCAAATAGGAAGCGAACGGCAACAGCAGCAGGAACACGATCTGCGTGGCCGGATCATCGCCGCTCCAGCGGCTCATCATCCGCAGCGATTTGCTGTAGCACCAGGTGACAGCCACACCGGCCAGCAGGCCGCCGATAGCGACCTTCAGGAACTCCAAGGTAGCGCCGCCCACGGTAAACACCATGGTGCCCATCGCCACCGCGATGGCGAACTTGAGCGAAACCAGGCCGGACGCGTCGTTCATCAGCGCCTCGCCTTCCAGCACACCCATGATCGGTTTCGGAATACGCCCTTTACCGACGATGCCGCCCAGCGCCACGGCGTCCGTTGGCGACAGCACTGCCGCCAGCGCAAACGCCGCCACCAGCGGGATACCCGGTACCATGGCGTAAATCAGGTAACCGACACCGACCACGGTAAGCAACACCAGCACCAGCGCCAGCCCCAGGATTTCACGGCCGTGATGCAGAAATTCGCGCGTTGGGGTTTTCCAACCGTCGGCAAACAGCAGCGGCGGGATAAACAGCACCAGGAACAGTTCGGGGTCAAAGTCGACATGCAGCCCGAAATGCGGCCAGGCCAGTAGAGCCCCGATGGCAATTTGCATTAACGGCAGAGGTATCTGGAACGGCAACATACGTGTCACCACCCCGGACAGGGAAACCACCAGGATCAAAATGAGGATTGTAAAAAATATTTCCATGCTTTCCTTAGACTCTCGGGTTCAGACTACATCTCTGATATATACCCCGATAGTAGATCACTTTTTTTACAGCGATTAAAGCTTGTTGTACCTTTCAAAACGCAGCACAGAAAGAAGAAGACTTTTCTGAAGGGGAAGAAGGTCAGGCTTTCCCCCACCCAACGGGTGGGGGAAACACAGCGGATTAAATCGCCCAACCGCCGGCATAGAACGCCACCAGCGCCACCGCGATCAGCACGGTGCCGATATTCAGTTTGCGCCATTCACCGGAGCAAATGCGGCCAATCACCAGCGAGCTGAAGCCCAGCATGATACCGGTGACGATATTGCAGGTCAGCACGATAAACACCGCGCACAGCAGGCCGGACATGGCGTCGACAAAGTCGTTGAAGTCCAGCTTGGTGACGTTGCTCAACATCAGCAGGCCGACGTACATCAGCGCCGGTGCAGTAGCGTAAATCGGCACCAGATAAGACAGCGGCGACAAGAACAGGATCAGCAGGAACAGCAGGCCGACCACGGTTGCGGTCAGGCCGGTTTTACCGCCCGCCGCGGTGCCCGCTGCGGATTCGATATAGACCGCCGCCGGGGCCGCGCCCACCAGGCCGGAGAAAATGCTGCTCAAGGAATCCGAGGTCAGCGCCTTGCCGCCGTTGATGATCTGCCCGTCCTTATCCAGCAGGTTGGCCTGGCCGGCCACCGCGCGAATGGTGCCGGTAGCGTCAAACACCGCCGTCATCACCAACGCCAAGACGCTCGGCAAGACTACCGGCTGCAAGGCCCCCATAATATCCAGACTGAAAATCAGCGAATTGCCGTTAGCGTCCGCCAGGCTTGGCATGGCGAACAGTCCCTGATACTTCACTGCCGGGTCAAACACCAGACCAATCACCGAAATGGCGATAATCACCAGCAGGATACCGCCAGGAACGCGCAGCTTTTCCAAACCGAAAATCACCGCCAGCCCGAGCAGTGTCATCACTACCGGGAATGAGGTGAAGGCGCCCAATGCTACCGGCAGGCCGTCCAGCGGGTTCTTCACCACCAGGCCCACGCCATTAGCGGCAATCAGCAACAGGAACAGACCAATACCGATACCGGTGCCGTGTGCCACGCCCATCGGCAGATTGCGCAGGATCCAGGCGCGGATACCTGTGACCGAGATAATGGTAAAGAGCACGCCCATCAGGAATACCGCCCCCAGCGCCACCGGAATGCTGATCTGCTGACCCAGCACCAGGCTAAAGGCGGTAAAGGCGGTCAATGAGATCGCGCAGCCGATAGCCATCGGCAAATTAGCCCACAGCCCCATCAGCAACGAACCCAGACCGGCAACCAGACAGGTGGCAACAAACACCGCCGTTGGCGGGAAACCCGCCTTGCCCAGCATACTCGGCACCACAATCACCGAGTAAACCATCGCCAGGAAGGTGGTTAACCCTGCCACCACTTCCTGCCGCACGCTGCTGCCACGCGCAGAAATATTAAAATAACCATCAAGCCCGCCTTTTGGTTTAACGGCGTTGTTCGCTTGAGAATTCGACATGTTGCTGTCCCCTGTGTTTCATTGCCAGCCCGTTGCAAGGCTTGTTATTCCGCCCACACCTGTTTGGTAGGGTATCGTTTGCTTTTCGGCCTTTCAGTCACGTCGCCAACTGGCGGCGCTTATTAAGGCAAACGATTAACTCTCATGGCGTGAGGCGGGTGCTTTATGGTGGTTTATTCAAGGCAAACGATTATCCAGCCTTCCATACCCTCCGATCAACCAAAGATCGCGGTAATTCATGCAGAAAAGTAGTGGGCCCATCATTATCGAAAATATGAAATTTGTCACATAGGGAAATCTGATGGGAAAGCCCCCCGATCGGAGGGCAAAAAAGGGTCACTGGGACTGTGCGGCCTTTTCATCCATGTACATCAGTTCCCAGATATGACCGTCCAAATCCTGGAAGCCGTGACCGTACATAAAACCGTAATCTTGCGGCTGATTATAGGTATTACCGCCGGCAGCGATCGCCTTGCGCACCAGTGCATCCACCGCAGCCCGATCGGGCTGCGACAGACACAGCAAAACCTCGGTCGATTTTTTGGCATCTACAATCGGATTCGGGGTGAACATTTTGAATTTGTCGTGGGTCAGCAACATCACATAAATACTGTCGCTAACCACCATGCAAGCGGCGGTATCGTCGGTAAACCGGGGATTAAAGCTGAAACCCAGTTCGGTGAAAAATGTCATGGATGCGGGCAGATTGCCCACCGGCAGGTTAACAAAGATTTGCGTAGCCATGGGCTACCTCCGATGAAGAGTGACCTCATCGAGTATAGCCCATCGCCTCAGTTCAGCAGGTCATAAGGCCCACCCTGCTCCAGCGCCCGCTGGTAGGCCGGACGCGTATGAATGCGCTGTAGATAACCGCGCAGCTTGGGGCAACCGTCCAGTGCACCGCGTGCCGCCATCGCCTCCAGCGGGAAACTCATCTGGATATCCGCCGCGCTGAATTCATTGCCGACAAACCAGGTACTTTTGCTCAGGTGCTGTTCCAGATAATCACAGTGTGGCGCGATCTGTTTGTCCAGATATTCACGCTGCACGCCTTTGCCAATCGCCCCCGCCACCGGCCGCAGCAACCAGGGGATCGGCGGTTGGCCCAATCGGCTAAACACCAGCTTCATCACCAGTAATGGCATTAGTGATCCCTCGGCATAATGCAGCCAATACCGGTACTGCTGACGGGCGTGGTAGTCGGTGGGAATAAACTGCCCCTGCGCGTCGTACGCTTCCTGCAGGTACTCAATAATGGCACCGGACTCCGCCAACGTCAGATCGCCATCGACAATCACCGGCGACTTGCCCAACGGATGAATTTTCTTTAATTCCGGCGGTGCCAGCATAGTTTGCGGATCGCGCTGGTAGCGCTGCACCTGGTAGGGCACTGTCAACTCTTCCAAAAACCACAGGATGCGCTGCGAACGCGAGTTATTCAGATGGTGAACAATGATCATGAGGGCGCTCCTATCCGTTGCCATACCAATTCGCCGATTTGCACACCGTTGCCAAGCTGCAGCGGTACCGTACGCAGTTGGAGACGATCGCCGGAAAAATGATAAAAGCGCACCTGCCGGCTACCGATCCAATTGGGGAACGAACTGCCTTCAACCTGATGCACTATCCGCTGGTCGCTCTCATCCACCTGATAGCGCCCAAAATAACAAATCATCTTGATAAAGGCGGCGTGGGTTTCCTGGTCGGTGCCCTGCGCCAGATCGTCGGCGGCAAAGCGTGGCCGGGTAGCACTATAGAGCTGCGCCGCCATGGTGCCATTGGGCTCGTAGTTAAGGCGACCCAGCACCTGCTCGCCCAGCGGGTGATTGACCCTGCCGTCCTCCCCTTTGAAGACAGAAGACACCAATGACCAGCTGCCGATAAACGCGTTGACTGACATATCATTTACTCCTCTAAGGTTCCTGCTTACTCAAAGGGTAGTGGCGATTTTTCCAGCACGCCAGCACAAACCGCACCGCTCAAAAATAAATCAATTTATTTGATAGAGATTATCAAAACCCTCCAATTTCCTATTCAGCCGAGCCAGCCTATTATCTACAACATCGAGAGACAACAAGCTCTCACCTAAAAAACGCCCTGAGGATTGAATCATGGAAAACATCAAAATTTTTGCTAATGCTCTGCTGCTGACTACCGCCTCTTTCGCCAGCGTTGCTGCCGATCAGCCAACCAGCCAACCTGCCGCCGACACCCAGAAAATCGGTGTGGTGTCCGTTAGCGGTGCCTCTAACCTGAGCGCACTGGAAACTGAACTGGCCAACAAAGCCGCCGCATCAGGCGCCAGCTCTTACCGCATCATCTCCGTCGGTGGTCAGAACAAACTGTACGGCACCGCAGAAATCTTCAACTGATCGTCAGACAGTAAGCTGACGAAAGAATGAAGCCCCGCAAGGGGCTCAGACTGATGACAAACCTCATTCCTGCCCAGAGCGAGTAGAGGCCGATAAACAAAAATCCGGAAAATCAATTTATTGATTTTCGGCTGCTCACAACAAAGCGAGCGGCCAGCTTCTGCAGGCGAAATTGTTCGGTAATGAAATCGACAAATACCCGGGTTTTAGTGGGTAGAAATTTGGTGGTGGCGAAATACAGGTGCACGCTACCGCGATCGACATACCAGCCTGGTAATACTCGCACCAGGCGACCGCTCTCCAGATAAGGTAACGCGTTCGGCATGCTGATCAACGCAATACCTAACCCCATTTCCGCCGCCCGTGCCGCCGCTTCCGGCTCGTTTACCCTCATTTTTATCGCCATGCTCGGCGCTCGCTGCTCGTTATCCGCATTGCGCAGCGGCAGGTTGCGGACTCGCCCGGTTTGCGGTGAGCGAATAAAAATGCCCGCATGACTCACCAACTGTTCCGGCTGCTGGAGCGACGGGTATTGTTGCAAATACTGCGGCGAAGCCACCAGCACGCCGTGTGCCGGTGCCAGTTCGCGGGCGATCATCCCCTGCGTCAGTTCGATACCCCCACCCATTGCCGCATCGAAATGCTCGCCAATTAAATCCACCTGACGATTATCAAAATGCCAGTCTGGAATAATCGACGGATAACGAGCCAGAAAGTCCGGCAACATCGGCAGCACAAAATGCAGGCCAAAAGCGGTACCCATGCTGACCTTTAAAGTCCCCCCCGCGACCCCACCACTGCTACTCAAACTTTTCAATGCGCACTGGATCGACAGCAAACCGCCGCTGACCTCCTGTAAAAAACGTTCGCCCTCTTCGGTCAACGTCAATTTACGCGTATTGCGCTGGAATAACCGCACGCCCACCAACGACTCCAGTTTGGTGACATTCTTTCCCACCGCCGCTGAACTGATCCCCAACTTGCGGCCGGCGGCGGAAAAACTGCCGCTCTCTGCGCTGCTGACAAAACATTCCAGGTGGCCGAGCATGATTTTTCTCCGACGATTTCAAACCCCTGGTTTAAGCTGATTACAGCTCTTTATGGATAGCTACCGATCTGCGTTTCTCCGATACTGAACCAATAGCGTTATTAACCCAATCCCACTCTGGAGAAACATCATGTCCGCAACTCTCTCTCTACAAGGCAAAGTCGCATTCATTCAGGGCGGTTCACGCGGCATCGGTGCCGCCATCGCCAAACGCCTGGCGCGTGAAGGCGCCGCCGTAGCTTTCACTTACGTCTCTTCCGCCGGTAAAGCTGATGCACTCGTCAGTGAAATCACCGCTGCCGGCGGCAAGGCGCTGGCTATCAAGGCCGACAGTGCCGATGCAACAGCGCTGCAGCAGGCGGTGCGCCAGGCAGTCAATAGCCTGGGCAATCTGGATATTTTGGTGAACAACGCCGGTGTGCTGGCGATGGGCAGCACCGAAGAACTGCCGCTGGAAGATCTGGACCGCACGCTGGCGGTAAACGTCCGCAGCGTGTTTGTCGCCAGCCAAGAAGCCGCCCGCCATATGAATGACGGCGGTCGCATCATCAATATTGGCAGCACCAACGCCGAACGCGTGCCATTTGCCGGCGGCGCGGTATATGCGATGAGTAAAACTGCGCTGGTCGGCCTGACCAAAGGTATGGCACGCGATCTCGGCCCACGCGGCATTACCGTCAACAACGTGCAGCCCGGCCCGGTAGATACCGATATGAACCCGGCCGACAGCGATTTCGCCGAGCAGTTGAAAGCGATGATGGCGATCAGTCGTTACGGCAAGGACGAAGAGATCGCCAGCTTCGTCACCTATCTGGTTGGCCCTGAGGCGGGTTATATCACCGGAGCCAGCCTGAGTATCGACGGCGGCTTCTCGGCTTAATTTCAACGATCATGTTTAAGCTATCGACACGTTATTAATACGTGTCGATTTGCTGTGCACAAAAAAAAGCCCCTTTTCGGGGCTTTAGGTTGCTGACAAAGCAGGAAAAAGCGTGGTTTTTCCTGCTTTGTGGTGAGCAGCCGAAAATCAATAAATTGATTTTCCGGATTTTTATTTATCGGCCTCTACTCGCTCTGGGCAGGAGTGAGGTTTGTCATCTGTCTGAAGCCCCTTTCGGGGCTTTTTCATCGGCTTTAGACAACCCGATATCAGAACGGTAGTTCACATAAGAACCGCTTAAAAAAATAAAATTTCTCTATAGCCCTTACACCACGAGGGGCACAGCGAAATTGGTAAGCGCAGAATACTGTAAAACGTAAAGAACGACACGGCATCCTCGGTCGAACGGTGCCACTTACGCTTATCTGACAAATCGCTGTAAAGATCACGCTTTACGTTTTTTCCCGCAGATGGCTGGTCAATTCAGAAATAAACCATGATTTCGACTTTGTGTAATGCTAAGTTTTCGCGTAACGGACGGTACGTTACGCAAAAAATCAGTGTTATCTCAGCAGTGTTCATCACCCTTTCCGCCGCTACCAAAGTCGACCTAACATAACTGTCCGCTAGGAGTCAGAAACGGCCCCGCTCGCAAATTAGCCAGCTTCCTGATCCTTTTCGATAGGCAAATCTCTCCGTCCTACTGCGGCAGAGCGGGTATTGCACATCTATGCCATGGTGACTTTTAATTGGGACTCAGAGGCGTAATGCCTGATAAGAGCTAGCCTGTGTATCACGATCTCGGAGTTAGCATATGTCTAATACGCAGGAAGACCTGGAATATAACGAGCAAACACGCCCAATCACCTTTTTTGAAATCTGGGGCCCCTGGCGAGAGTCAGTTATCGAACAACATCGTTTTTATGTCGACCAAGGCAAAAATAAGCTGCTTGCTCAATTCAATAACTGTGATGTCGTGATGGCAACGGTGCTCGTGTGCGTGAGGTGGTCCAACCGCAGGCCACCTTACTGATTGTTGAGTTTCTGGCGCGGTAACGAAGGTTGCCTTTGGGAAATTTCCTACATGCCGGAAGGACGTTTCTCTAAGGGCGCAGGACAGTTAGTCGGCTAAATTCTACCCATTAAAAATGGGCAGGTTGAAGAGATGGTTGAGGGGTGTGTGTTCTCGTCATAGAAAGTCATGCATTGCAACGCAGTGTATTGGTCAAAGGGTTGTTGAATCTGCAGGTGGCGTGTGTTCTTTCGGCAGAAAATGCAATGCAGGCCGTGGATCATATCTTCTGTCAGGAAGTGATCGACATAATCTTTTTTGACTTGGGTGACGGCTCGATCAATAACCTTGATTTTCTGAGCGTCGTCAGAGAGCAGGGTAACGTCCGGACACTGGTGGTGTATGGCGAACTGCCATTGGCCTTGCGGCGTTCGGTCGAGAAGATGAGCACGTTGTCTTCTACCCGTTTACTAGGCGTATTGGATAAACCCTTTCAACTGAAAGCGTTGCAAAAGATCCTGTGTGATTTCAAATCGCTGGATTGTTCTGCAGTGGGGCAGCCTCTGGCCGCGCTTGGGTTGATCCCTCACCCACAGGTTCTAAAAGGGTTGATGGCTGGGGAGTTCCAGGCCTGGTACCAGCCCAAGTTCAACTTGCACGATGGCCGACTGTTTGGTGCCGAGGTGTTGGTACGTTGGAATCATCCACACCGCGGGCTTTTATTGCCCCGGGATTTATTGGCGGCGGTGGTGGCCTATGACTTGATCGACGAAATGTTCAAGCAGCTCTTGGATCAGGGGCTTGAATTCATGAGCCGTCTACGCGGGCAAGGGCTTGACCTAGGGCTCGCATTCAATCTGACGGTCTCGCAATTGGTAAGCAGTGACTTTGCCGAACACGTTATCCAGCGCCTGCATCAATATGAAATGCCTGGTGATGCACTGACGTTCGAGGTCACCGAGAACGGCCTGCAGGATTTGCCAGCCTCTGCTTTGGACAGTTTGTTGCATCTGCATCAAGCCGGCTGTAGTTTGTCGATCGATGACTTCGGCGTTGGTTTTTTCTCATTGAGGCAGCTGGCGCATCTACCCTTTGACCAACTCAAACTCGACGGTGCATTTGTCCGTGATGTTGACGACTTGGGGAACAGAGCGGTCATTTCAAGTAGCGTGGCGCTTGCCAGGGAGCTGAGGATGGATCTGGTTGTCGAGGGTATTGAAAATGGGCATACGCTCAACACCCTCATTGATCTGGGCTGCTCATTTGGCCAGGGCTTTCATCTGGCGCTCCCCATGACTGCTGTCGACTTTGCCGTGTGGTTGCAATGTCGTGTATCGGTCGTATAAGAATAGATGCCCTAATTTTTCCAGGCTCGTTTTGAGCTACTTTATATAAAGCTTAAGGTCGGAGTGCTCTGGTGATGGTGTGTTGTTGTCTCCCGAAGAGGTTTATATGTTCAAAGCGTTAGTTGTTGATGATCATCCGTTTATTCGCGCCTCTGTAAAGGTGTTGCTGGGTGCCGAACAGTTTGAAATTGTGGCGGAGGCGGCTAATGGTGTGGAGGCTGTGCGCCTGGCGCGCGAGCATGTCCCCGATCTGATCCTGCTTGATATCGCCATGCCGTTGCTCGATGGCCTGGAGGTAATCAGTCGCATCTCGGCGCTTGGATTGCCCTGTAAGATCCTGGTGCTGACGTCCCTAGAGGCTTCTTTTTATGCCATGCGCTGCATGAAAGCCGGAGCCTCCGGCTATGTCTCCAAAGCTGGGAGCCTTGAAGAGTTGACTCGAGCGATCAAGGCGATCAAAGCTGGCTACAGCTATTTCCCATTGCTCGCCAACAGCTCGGTACGCGCCATTGATAATCAGGCCAGCGAACGTGAATTGATTGAAAAACTGTCCGACCGTGAGCTGACCATTTTGCAGCAGTTGGCTCGGGGCTTCAGCAACAAAGAAATTGGCGACTCCATGCTACTGAGCAACAAAACCATCAGTACATATAAAACCCGGCTGATTGAAAAGCTCAACGTCAAGTCAGTTGTCTATCTAGCCGAATTTGCCAAACGCAACAACCTCCTTTAAACATGAAGCGGCCAATCGGATTTCTGATTTTTCTTCTGTGTATCAACACCTTTGTTCAAGCAGGGCATTTTCAAGACCATATCGAGCCGTTGAGGCTGTCCGGACGTTCCCAACTCACCGGATTCAACCTGAAACTATCGGACGCCGATAGCCGTTTTTTGCGCGATAAAAAGATCCTGCGGGTCGGGATTGCCACCACCGACTCTGCGCCATTGGGGTTGAGTACAAGTACCCACGATTACGAGGGGTTGACAGCTGACTACGTGAAGCTGATTGCGGACCTGTTAAATATCGAAGTCCAGGTTGAACGCTATCCAGACCGCACGCAGGCGATAAAGGCGCTTAAAAGAGGCGAATTCGACCTGCTAGGGATCGCCACAAATGTTGACGAGGCAGACCCCGAACTGATTCTTTCAAGATCTTACTTCGAGGACCAACCGGTTTTGGTCAACCGTCGAAACACCGCGCCGTTACCTAAAGATCTGGGGGGGCTGCGATTGGCCATAGCTAGGAATAGCCACTCCGCTTCGGAGGTCATCTCGCATTATCCGTTGGCAAAACTGCAATTTTACCCAACCGACCTGGATGCCCTCAACGCTGTGGTTTTCAACCAGGCTGACGTGTACCTTGGAGGGGCAATGACCTCTAACTACCTGATCAGCCGAAATTTCCTGACCGACGCTCAGCTAGTGGACTTCGCAAGTCTTGAAGTGAGCAGCATTGGTTTTGCATTACGGGGTGAAGATCGGCAGCTTCTTGAGCTCATCAATCGGACGTTGGTCGCCATCCCACCAAGAGAAAGCATGACGATTGTGCGGCGCTGGGGGGGAGATAGCATAATCATAAGCGACCGTGGCCAAGCTGACCTCAGCCCCAAAGAAAGGCGCTGGCTCGCGAATCATCCGAAGCTAAGGGTCGGTATATTGGATAACAATCCACCGCTAGCCTTTTTCGATCAGCAGGGTAATTTTCGCGGCATCAGCGCTGATTTGCTAGCGATAATTCGTCGCCGTACTGGCCTTACCTTCGAAATAGTACGGGCTGATACGCTGGAGGACCTTGTTGCTTTGATAAAGGATGGTAAGGCCGATTTCATTACTGCGTTCCACAAAAACTCCAATAACAGCGACTTGCGTTTTACCCGAGCCTATTTGACCAACCCTTATGTGTTGAGCATTCCTAACAATAGTGAGTCATTCACCCGCTTGGAGGAATTGACCGGTAAGCGCGTGGCAATGAGGTACGACAGCGACATCCGGGATTACATCGAACGATATTACCCGCAAATTATTGTGGTTGAGACGAGAGAGTCCAGTGACGCCTTGTCGATGGTCGCGCAGGGTAAGGCAGATGCCGCTGTCACGGCCCTAGTCAATGCCCGTTTTGTGATTGCTACCCAGTATCCATCCCGGTTGCACGTGAGTGGCGCTGTGGGTACTCAAACCGCGCAAATGGCAATTGCCACTGATCGAGGTTCCTTGGAGCTGTACTCGATCCTAGACAAGGAAATGCACAGTATTACCCCGCACGAGTTGGACGACCTCACCAATCGCTGGCGGGGTGAGGTCGCGGTGGACAATAAACGCACGTACGCCAATCAATCGGAAATCATCCGCGGTTCGGCTATCGCTGTGATCTTGTTACTGGGGGCATTCGGCTGGATTGTCTATTTGCGACGGCTGATTCAGAAACGTGACGTGGCCGAACAGGCATTGAAAGAACAAATGGAGTTCATGCGCGTACTGATCGATGGGCTACCCCACCCAATCTATGTACGGGACCGCCAAACTCGGATGCTCTTATGCAATCGCCGTTATTTGGAGGCAATTGGCAGCACTCGCGAGAAGGTCATTGGTACGCGACCTTCTGAGATCGTAGGTAGCGCACCAGACCACGGGGCATTGTTTGAACAGCAGTATTTGGAAGTCATGGATGGTGGTAAAGAGTTGCTGGCTGACCGCCAGATGATGTTGTACCGCGGCGAGACCATTACAGCCTATCACTGGATCCTTCCGTTCCGTGATAACGCGGGTGAGGTCAAGGGCATCATTGCTGGCTGGATCGATATCAGTGAGCGCGAGCGTTTACTTGTGGAACTCAAGGACGCCAAACAGGATGCCGAGAAGGCTAATCGGGCGAAAACCACCTTTCTGGCCACCATGAGTCATGAAATCCGCACACCAATGAACGCAGTGGTGGGGATGCTGGAGTTGGCCATGAAAAAGGCAGACCAAGGCATTCTTGACCGTTTTGCCATCGAAGTGGCGTCGGACGCTGCGCGTGGGCTTCTGGAGCTGATTGGTGACATTCTGGATGTGGTGCGTATCGAGTCCGAGCGCTTGACGTTGGCGCCACAACGGGTGGCATTCAAAGACATTGTGGTGTCGGTTGTACGAGTATTCGAAGGGTTGTCCCGGCAGAAGCAACTCAATCTTGTGTTGTCATTCGATGAAGGCGCCAACCAGGATGTATTGCTCGACCCGCTACGGTTCAAACAGGTGCTTTCCAACCTGCTTGGTAACGCCATCAAGTTCACGGACGTTGGGCAAGTACAGGTCTGTGTAGAGGTCACGCATGCGGCCGCAGGCGAAAGCATGGGTGTTCGTGTGCTGGTGCGCGATACCGGCATTGGCATTTCCCAGGACGATCAGCAGAGGCTGTTCGTACCGTTCAGCCAGGCCACTCATGTGGGTGCTGGAGGTTCAGGCTTGGGGCTGGCGATTAGCCGCAAGCTGTGTTCGATGATGCAGGGTGAGTTGAACTTGAGTAGCGTGTTGGGGCAGGGTACGGAGGCCGAGGTGTTATTGGAGCTGGTGGTTCTTACTCCATTGCCGCTCACCCAGCCGGAACCGGAATCGCCCGAAGTCAGCCAGTCGCTAAACGTGCTGGTGGTTGATGATTATCCGGCCAACCGTCTGCTGTTGTCACAGCAGTTAAGTTATCTGGGGCATACGGTCGCTGACGAGTCGGACGGAGCCCATGGCTTGCTTGCCTGGCGCAATGGTCATTTCGATGTGGTGATTACCGACTGCAATATGCCGGTGATGACAGGCTACGAACTGGCTAGGGCGATCCGCGCCGAGGAGGCTGATTCGGGCGCGGCGCCTTGCTTGATCCTGGGGTTCACTGCCAATGCGCAACCGGAGGAAAAAGATCGGTGCCTGGAAGCGGGCATGGATGATTGCCTATTCAAGCCAATCAGTATGAAGGACCTGACTGCGCGCTTGTCCGGCGTGGAGTCGATATTCGACGAAACAGGGGACGCTGATGCATCGGTACCACTGCTTGACGACATTGACATCAGCAGCCTAGAACAACTGGCCCATGGTGACCGAACACTGGTTAACAGCTTGTTGCAGGATCTGGCCAGTAGCAATGAAGAAGATTTGTTACGGCTGCTCAAACTCTTCAGTGATCACGACTTGACCGGGCTGTCCGACTTGGGGCATCGGGTCAAGGGGGGGGCACGCATCATCAAGGCGCATCGACTGATCCAGTGCTGTGAGCAGTTACAAGCCGATTGCAACGGGCATGATGTGGCGCGTTTGACCCACTCGGTGGATGCTCTGCACGAGGCTATGGAGGCATTGGCGCAGCGTCTGGAGGCGTTCATCGGCTAGGTCGAGGGCTTCAGGAGAGCCTGGTGCGTTTGCACATGGCGGGGAACGCTTAGGGAATGGCCAACGACCCAGTTGTATCAATGGGTCGCTGGCGTTGTAGATCGTGAGTCGCTTATCGAGCAGGGCTGATGCTCACTGATAAACGATGTTCAGCGTGGCGGTTGCCCTTATCTCGCCGCTGGTAAGTTGAGCGGGGTTGTAAGGGAAGTAGTAGGCGCCCATGCCAACCGAGAAATTGCTATTAACCACAGTATCTGTAGCGGCACTGAAAATGGAGGTAGCACTTCCCCGGTTTAAGGTGGAGGTGGAAAAGACAACCGGTGCGTTGGGAGTCTCGCGTTTGGCTACCTTAATACCGACACCTTTCGCCGAGCCCGGCGTGCTGTCCATCAATACGCTGTTGTCGGATGGAAGCAGGTTATTGCTGGATAAAAACATGTCGATTGCACGGTCGGTGCTGCCGTTACTTTGCAAGTTTTCACAACTGAAATTCAGCGTAAAGGGTGTATAGCCCGGCTGAGGGTTTTGTTTGAGTTGAGCGATACCGGTCTTTGGCAAATTAACCATCAAGCCAGCGTTATTAAAACTGCAGGTGGTCATTTTAGGCGCATACGTAATTGTTATTGCCTGGCGAAACATATCACTTTGATCATATGTCCAACCTCGAAAAAATTTACCCGCCCAGACTAAATATTTCCAAGCTGTAGCCCACATACTTAAACCGGTAGCGTCTGATACGATCACGGCCTCTGTATAATTAGCGGTGTTGCCGGGAACTTTATCGGTATTTTTTCCAGCGGTGACTAATGTATATGTAATGGTTGCTGGAGTGTTCAATATGCTAGGTGCGTACTCACCACTCTTAATAGAGTCAGAATATTCTTTTACGCTGATATCGATTTTTATCCAGTGTTTTCCATTTTCGAAGCCAATATCTCCTGTTTTTTTAAAGTAGTATCTAAACTTATTTCCGTATGAGTTGCACGTAAACGTTGGGTTTGCAGGAAAGTTTAAAAAGGTTTGCTGTGTCCATGTTTTGTTTCGCTCATTTAGCTTGTCAGATAGATCTACTGAGATGTTCGGAAGGTCTAATAGGACAGTGTTGGGGCCTGAGCACTTTGCAAGGGCAGAGTTGGCATACAAACCAAAAACAATTGTGATAATAAAAAGTTTATACATGGCAATTGAGGGTCTCATGTTATTTGCAAATATGCGCAGATGTACTTGTGGTTATTTCAGGGCTTCGAATGATGCAGTTGCCGTTACTCATTCGAACCTCAAGTTGCTCTGGTTTTTCTTCGGTTTTTATATACAGGGCACTGGCCTGACCAACAAAGCCGACAGACCTGCCTGTTTTATCCAATACCTCAGCACCAAATGGAAGAGGGGCTCCATCGGTCTTGCGCGCCTGTATGATGTAAGACTGGCGTTGGTCAGTCTCAAATTTTACATGGTTGACCGTGCCGGCAAAGGGCACTGCGTTGGCGATGTTTCCGACAATCTCTGCGCCGGAACTATTGCCCGTATCGGACAACGTCACTGAGTTAAGCCGATAAGGCGTGGCGTACGGGACTAGCGCCAAGCCATCTTCGTTGGTGACGATGCTTTGATCACCATTGACCATCAGCCCTTTGGCCTTGGGGGCCTCGACGACCATCATGGTGCTGCCGACTTCATTGGAGGCCAATATATGCCCAGGAATCATCACGACACTGCCTCGAGCACCGAGGCCGGTTTGCCGATAATCGGACGACTCACCATAAGAGGCACCTACTGTTGAGACATTACTGCGGTAGGAGGTATTGACGCTGGCGGTGTTATTCCCTCCATTTTGATTGCTGGCAGCTACGGTGTAACTCAGGCGGTTCGATTCCAGTACATTGCCACTTACGCTAACGTTACTTTGCTGATAGCGCGAGTCCACCAGTGACGCGCCACTGTTGAGATACGCCCTGTTGCCGGCGATATCAAAGGGCATTGTCATTGAGAGATAGAAGCGCGTCTCTTCGTCACGGTTGGAGTTTCTGACGTGGTTGGCAGAGAGGCTGTAGGTAACCTGCCCCACAGCGTTTGTGTAGCCAAATTGATACTCACGACTTTTTGTGTTATTTGTCCAATAGTCGCGTTGTGTTCCGGAAAAAAACACGGTGCCCCAGTTGTCTTTCAAGCGTTGGTTCAGACTTAAATTGAAGGTGTTGCGTGGGCGTGCGCTGCGTAAGGCGTCCCAGGTATTCAAGTCGAGGACCGGAGCATTATCTTCGTCAAGTGTGTTTCGATAGTCGTTGATTTGTCTTTCGAGTTCACGGTATCCCTGCTGGGAATAAATGGCATCGCTGAAGCTGTAGTAGTCTTCGGTAGAATAACGATACGCTGCCAAGGTAAAGTTGGTGGCCGTTGTATCCAGGAATTTACTGTAGGACACGCGCACACTTTGCCCGCTTTTGCTTTGGTTCTTTAACTGAGTATTCGACTGGGTCACGTCAACAGAGACTGCACCTATCGGCAGGTTTAAGCCGCTACCGACAAGATAGGCGCGGTAGTCATTACTGAGGGTTGTGCCTGCGTATCCGGTTAACAGATTGTTGAACCCATACTGCAACGTACCCTGCATAAAACCAGGGTTATAGTCGGTATTGGTCTGATTTACTTTACCGGCCACCAGGCTGTACTTACTGATCCCTTCCTTGAGCATATTAGGCACGGCAGAAAACGGCACGTTGAACGACTGCTCGCGACCATCGGCCTCGCGCACCACCACCGTCAGGTCGCCAGCGGACCCGGTGGGCTGGATATTGTCGAAGGTAAAGGCGCCAGGCGGTACGCTCTCCTGATAAACCACGGTGCCGTTCTGTATAACTTTTACCAAGGCATTGGTTTGTGCGACGCCACGTACAATGGGCGAAAACCCTTGCTTGGAGTTGGGCAGCATATTGATGTCGGACGTCAACGACACACCGCGAACTCTGATCGAGTCAAAGAGATCACCTGCTGAGTAGAAATCACCGAGCTTGAAGTTGGACGTGATAGAAGCAATGTTCTTCTGAAGATAGCGTGTGTTGTTTTGATACTGAAAGTTTTTCGAGGAGCTTTTTCTTAACGAACTACTTTCTCGGAACTGCCAGCCAGAAAAGTTAATTCCAAAATCTAGGCCAGAATACAACTCGTCATTGGATGAGCCGCCATTTTTCGATTGTATGCTGTAATGCATGGCGTTGTAGCCAAATAAAAATGCAGGTACACCATGATCCCAGAATTTCGGGTCGACATAACCGGCTTCCGAACGATTCACATAAGACTGGGGCACAGTCAGCTTCAGGCTCAGGGTACTGATATCTAAAAGAAAAGAACCTCCTTGAACCAATTGGCTGATTTGTAGACTGTCCGTGCCTGGCGGCACAGCCAAGCCACTCATGTTAATCCCAAGAAGTGCGCTATCTTCATAGCTGATCTTGATATCGTCTTTTATGTCGCCAAACACTAATGAATAACGACCTTTCCAGGTGTTATTGACATAAATGTCAATATCTTGCTTGCCCATCGGTATCTCGAAGTTTGCATAAAAACGTGAAAGATCGGATTCCCGGGACTTGCCGGCCATCAACGAGGTGTCAAAGGTTTCAGCATAGGCTTTTGCCAGTAGAAACAGCGAGGACACCGTGAGGACTTTAATAAGAATTTTGTGCTGTTTCATTCTGGATCTTCACCTTAGTGCGATGTGACAGTTTTAGTTTTATAAGCACCCAAATCATCGATATACATCATGGTGTAGGCTGTATTTTTATTAGTGGACTCTTTGCTCTCGACGAATTCAGAGGAAAAAGGAGCGACCATGACGGAGTCAACGAGCAGGTGTTTTTTGTCGTGTTGGTCAACGTTGGCAAGCGTGAAGAAGTACGCACTTTTATTGATCACGTTAAAACCTTTCGCGACCGCTTGCAGTTCGATTTTTTCAACGCTGCTACTGGCCTTTTCCTTTAGTCCGACCGGGCGATATAACATTTTTATGCGAGACTTGATCGCCAGCTGCAGTGTGTTTGCCCCCTGTAAGTTTTCTGGGGTTGGAGGGATATCCAGCACGTTTAAAAAGAAAACAGACTCCCGATCCGCAACGAGTGGAGCGCGGGTTTTTGTAATTCTGAGTTGTTGACCACTGTCTCCGGAAATTTTGACAACCGGCGGTGACAGGAGGAACGGTACATTGGCTGTTTCCGGCGTGGAATTGATGTCGCCATCATCTATCCATGCTTGCACCAAGGACGAGTCACTTCCGTTATTAATTAGTTGAACTATCACATCTTTGTTTGCCTCAGGATAAATTACACGAGTGCCATTGATGACAATATTGGCTTGTGCAGACACAGAGCTAAGTAGTAAGCCCGCTAACAGTAGTTGCTTTATCATGACGTCTTCCAGAACCAGGCCCATAGGATGAGCCTGGTACACAGGTTGTATTACAAGTAGGAAATGGTGTAGGTCAGGTTGGAGCTAAGAGCACCAACTTTGGCGGAGGCGGTATTGGTTTTGTAGTAGTACGCATCCAGTACGAGTGTTTCAGGTGTTGCACCCGCCCCGCTGATGCCAGTGTCGAGCGGCACGTTCAATTGGATTGGTGCGGTGGAGCCTGGCTTCGCCAACGAGAAACCGACGTTTTTGGAAACAGCGGCATCACTTTCGTTGACTGTGTTGTTCAGCAAAAACTTACCATCGGTGGAAATGTTGTCAGCGGACGAGAAATACATTTTCAACGGAGTACCAGCGGTTCCTGCGGCCGGGGTGCAACCCGAGAAGCTCAACGAAAACGATTTTTTGTTTTTGGTCAACGGGCCAACAGTGGTGCCGGCGTCAACAACAGAAATAGGCGGTAGAGCAACAGTGAAGTCTGCACTTTTACCGCCATTGATAGTGCAAGTAGTGTCGGTAATCGCGCCACTGAAGGAAATAACACCACCGGCAGCATTATCGGCAGCCATTACGTTTGCAGAGGTCAGTGCGGCGGTCAGTGCTACCAGGGAGAAAGCGTGCTTGATCATAAAAATTCCATTGCTTATTTAAGGTGCGTACTCGTTTTTACCTTGCAAGACAAGTGAGTCTTTGCAGAGTAAAAGCCAACTTCGATGAGCACTAACGTTGCGTAGTGGTTATAAGGTGCAGATCGAATTGGGCATAGTTTGTCTTGGGGGGCGGAAGGATTGTGTAGTCCCGTTCCCACTGCAATGTAGGAAATTTCCGACGACAAAAACATTGGAAGAGCCCGCACAGAGCACTCGGAAATTTCCTACATTGCAGTGGGAAATTTCTAGGGTTTTATACGCAGAAGGATAGCGATAATAAGGCATCCAGCTAGATAGTGATAAAACACTCAGTTGCGCATTTAAATAGGAAGTGAAGATGCTTCTAGCTTTAACCAGTGTGTAATACGTCATATTTAGGGGAAAGGATGTGTCTTATATAGACACTTGTGAGTAAGGAGGATCGAAAATTTAAGTTTACAGTATCCCGGAGAGCCATTCATGCAAGTGCTGCAATTACGCGTTCTGGTCTTGAACGACAATTTTTTTCAACGAACAATCTCCGTCAATATGTTACGGCAATTGGGTTGTGAGTCGGTGTTCAGTGCATCATCTGCCCCGGATGCGCTGCACACCCTGCAAAGGGTAGGGCCAGTAGATGTTGAGTTGTGCGATCTGCGCATTGTTTAAGTCAGTTACGAGAAAAATTGCCATCTTCAGTCGTTGTAATTTTACCCTTCACGGGATGTCTTGCATTGCACATGAAAGTGAATATTTAACGTTTTTATTTAAAACAAATAATTTTTTAACGCGGCATTCAAACTTTAACAGCCATATTGAGTTTGATGATGTATTTGTACACGTGCAATCAGGTGTGAGCGAGGAGCTAAGATTAATACAGCGTTTTATAACATCGCGCTCGCCGCCACGAGTCTTTATCTTGGTGGACAATGCACATGCACCCACTCTGAAATTTCTGTGCGCTATGGGGGTAATTTCTATTGTTTCACTGCATGATTCATTGAGCAATATTGGCAAGCTCCTGCAAAAGTCTTCAGAGACTCATTATATGAGTCCGGACTTACGTGCGGTGATCAAGGCTGTTCAACCAGCACCAGCCAAGGTTTCGAAATGGGACGCGTTCGATGGTGTTCAGTATTTAACACTTACGGAAACGGAAATCATGCTGGATTTACTTCAGGGCATATTACCTTGGCAGGTAGCGAGAAAACGGTTTATCTCAGTCAAAACCGTCAGTACACACAAGCTTAATGCACTGAAAAAAATGGAGCTCCGAGGTCTCAATGAATTTTTTATCCCGCCTCGCCGTTAAATAACGCGAGGTCGCTAACCGCGGATGAGGATGTTCCTCACCGCAGCTGCCGGTCAAGAATGTTCTGCCGGTTTTATCCATAAACCCACATGAAAGGGAAATATCATGATGATATGTAGTCAAGAAAACCGCCTGCGCACTTGCTGTGCTGGCTACCACCGCCGTCATGGCCGAGAGCATTGATGTGAAAGTCATCGGTACCATCACCCCAAAGGCCTGCAAACCAACGCTGACCGGGGGCGGAACCATTGATTACGGCACCATTCCTCCTGCCTCTTTATTTCGCTCATCAGCACGGCAGCCTGCTTTAGTATTTCTTTTTCCATCTCAAGACGCTTTATCTGTGCTTTAAGCTGCTGAATTTCGCGTTGTTCAGGTGTGATAGCATTGCCAGCTGGCTCAATTCCCTGAATTTCCTGCTTATACAGCCGTATCCATTTGCGCAGATGATCAGGATTGAGTTCGAGTGCCTGCGCGACTTCCCGTACATCTCGCTGGTATTTAACAACCTGCTCGATAGCTTCGAGCTTGAACTCCGGGGAAAAGGTGCGTTTAGTCCGACGAGTTTTGATCATGCATCACCTCATTTTCACTGTTTTAACATTAACAGGATTTCGAGGTGTCCTGAATGACTGATCCACTACACTCGGGATCGATTATATAGAGGTTCAGCCAGAGGATACCTCGATTGTTCGGGCGGTGCAGAAGCGCTACTCCATCTTAGACATTCATTTGATCTTCGAACGGCTTCAGGCGCTGGCAGAGAATCAAGCCAGATATCAATAGCGACCGCTCCGGCGTTCGAACGCGCCGTGCTGGCGCAGCTACGCAATCTCATCCAGGACGTATAGGAAACCGACGACTACTCTGCCGTCTGTGCGCTAGCTGTCATTGCCTAGTGCCAAGCATCGTGGATCCGGTGCGCTCTTTGCGCACCTGCTCGACCCAGCGGCGCAAAGCCGTAGGGCCGATATCCAAACTGGCGCAAATTTCGGGAACAGGCAGGTTTTGATCAAGCACCATGCTTACGGCATTGAGTTTGAACTCGCTGGAATAGGACTTTCGCATCATCTGCACACCTCAGGTTTGGGCACCATCATAGCGCCCTATTGATGTGTCCAAATTCATTAGGCCAGTTCACCCGTAGGCCTTTAGTAATAGATTTATTCTGGGGAGGATTACTGATTTCTTGATCGCTGAGAACTTTATCGACATGCTCTTTGTGCGCTTGAACTCTGAGAAGCGCTGGATCTCCAGACGCCATCGCCCCCATCTTGAATCGGAAACACCAACCCATAAATTGCCGCACAGTGATCAAGCGCATTTTATATGTCAGAGGAGACACAGCTACTTTCTTGCCCTGTTTTATAGAAATGCCCCCCGCTTGCAAGACCGGGACCTTCACCGCTATGCGTAGGTGCTCACAGAGACTTCCCGCTAATTCAGCCTCGGTAAACATGCGGTCACCAGCCATACATGCACCAAAATCAATGCGGAGGGAATCCAGCCAAGCAAATAGAATCGCCAACTCCCTGAGATTTCTCGTGAGAGTGTTAGGGCTTAGACCTCGCCTTTGCAAGACCCACTCATTTGCAAGCGGAATCGGCAGGCCATCATCGTCAAGGAGGATTGGCAGGTTCCACCCGGAAGGATGTCGTACCATTTTCACATCCATAGCACACTCCTCCTTTACGTTTAGTTATGTAGACTTTTATCTCTACACTCCTTTCTTGTGTAGTTAAATTATTGATAGCTTTACATAGGCCCAAAAAAAACCCTCTTAGCTTTACAGCAAAGAGGGCTTTGGCTTACTCACGCAAGGCAGTGAATTAGGCACTTAAAGCCGCCGGGCCAATCAATCACCTTTACGTTTTAATTTTATGTAGGTTAGAAAGGAATGTCGTCGTCGAAGTCCATTGGCGGTTCGTTGCTGCTGGCTGCTGGCGCATTGTTTTGCGCTGGGCGAGCCTGCTGGCCACCGCTGAACTGGTTGCCGCCTTGCGGCTGTTGAGGCTGACCCCAACCGCCCTGGCCGCCGGAAGCCTGGCCACCGCCTGCAGGTGCGCCGCCGCCTTGACGGCCGCCCAGCATCTGCATGGTGCCGCCCACGTTCACAACAATCTCAGTGGTGTATTTTTCTACGCCAGCCTGATCGGTCCATTTACGGGTTTGCAGAGCGCCCTCGATATACACCTGGGAACCTTTACGCAGATATTCGCCCGCCACTTCAGCCAGCTTGCCGAACAACACAACGCGGTGCCACTCGGTCTTTTCTTTCTGCTCGCCAGTCGCCTTGTCACGCCAGCTTTCGGAGGTCGCCAGGGTAATGTTGGCCACTGCGCCGCCATTCGGCATGTAACGGACTTCTGGGTCTTGGCCCAGATTCCCGACCAGAATTACTTTGTTTACGCCTCTGCTGGCCATGAGAACTCTCCTGAAGATTGATTTTTACACAGTATAAACGAGTAAGTTTAACACGCTCAGCCCGAAACGACACCCGTGTTGATAACTGCGTATTGTATTCCAGAATTGTCGTTTCGATCGACCTTGTTGCATTCGTATACTGGATATTCATTCAGGTTTTTTTGTGTCATAATTATGCGTTTCGTACTGGCTGTGCCGGTTTTTTGCGCGTTCGATCACAAAATCGTCCGTAAATCACCCAGACAGGCGCGGTGTATCATCAAGACGGGAAGTGTAAATGGACAATATCGAAGTTCGTGGTGCTCGAACCCATAATCTCAAAAACATCAACCTGATTATCCCGCGTGACAAGCTGATCGTCGTCACCGGTTTGTCCGGTTCAGGCAAGTCCTCGCTGGCCTTTGATACTCTGTATGCCGAAGGGCAGCGTCGCTACGTCGAATCGCTCTCCGCCTATGCACGCCAGTTCCTATCGCTGATGGAAAAACCGGACGTCGACCACATTGAAGGCCTGTCACCGGCGATCTCCATCGAGCAAAAATCGACCTCACATAACCCGCGATCTACGGTCGGCACCATCACCGAGATCCACGATTACCTGCGCCTGTTGTTTGCCCGCGTCGGCGAACCGCGCTGCCCGGAGCATCATGTCCCGCTGGCGGCGCAAACCGTCAGCCAAATGGTGGACAACGTGCTCAACCAGCCGGAAGGCAAACGCCTGATGCTGCTGGCTCCGGTGGTAAAAGACCGCAAGGGCGAGCACACCAAAACGCTGGAAAACCTAGCCACCCAGGGCTATATCCGTGCGCGTATCGACGGTGAAGTCTGCGATCTTTCCGATCCGCCAAAGTTGGAGCTGCAGAAAAAACACACCATCGAAGTGGTGGTCGATCGCTTCAAGGTGCGTGACGATATGTCGCAGCGTCTGGCGGAATCGTTCGAGACCGCGCTGGAGCTGTCTGGCGGCACGGCCGTCGTCGCCGACATGGACGACGAGAAAGCCGATGAGTTGCTGTTCTCAGCCAACTTCGCCTGCCCAATCTGCGGCTACAGCATGCGCGAACTGGAACCGCGGCTGTTCTCGTTCAATAACCCGGCCGGCGCCTGCCCGACTTGTGACGGCCTGGGCGTACAGCAGTTCTTCGATCCTGAACGTGTGGTACAGAATCCTGAGCTTTCGCTGGCCGGCGGTGCGATCCGCGGCTGGGATCGCCGTAACTTCTATTACTTCCAGATGCTGCGTTCATTGTCGGAGCATTACGCGTTCGACGTCGAAGCGCCGTTCAACAGCCTGGATGCCAACGTGCAGAAAGCGGTGCTCAGCGGTTCCGGCAAAGAGACCATCGAATTCAAATACATCAACGATCGCGGTGATACCACCGTGCGCCGCCATCCGTTCGAAGGCGTGCTGCACAATATGGAACGCCGCTATAAAGAAACCGAATCGAGCGCGGTACGCGAAGAGCTTGCCAAGTTTATCAGCAACCGTCCTTGCGCCTCGTGTCACGGCACCCGCCTGCGTGAAGAAGCGCGCAACGTGTTTGTTGAAGACACCACACTGCCGGAAATATCCGATCTGAGCATCGGCCACGCCATGAGCTTCTTCCAGAACATGAAGCTCAGCGGCCAACGCGCCCAGATTGCCGAGAAAGTGCTGAAAGAAATTGGCGATCGCCTGAAATTCCTGGTGAATGTCGGCCTGAACTACCTGTCGCTGTCGCGCTCGGCGGAAACCCTGTCCGGCGGTGAAGCACAGCGTATCCGTCTGGCCAGCCAGATTGGCGCCGGTTTGGTGGGCGTAATGTACGTACTGGACGAGCCGTCAATCGGCCTCCATCAGCGCGACAACGAGCGCCTGCTGGAAACGCTGATCCACCTGCGCAACCTCGGTAACACGGTGATCGTGGTTGAGCATGACGAAGACGCCATCCGCGCCGCCGATCACGTGATCGACATCGGCCCCGGTGCCGGGGTGCACGGTGGTCAAGTGGTGGCAGAAGGTACCGTCGAAGACATCATGGCGCAGCCGGAATCACTGACCGGCCAGTTCCTCAGTGGCAAACGTGAGATTGCCATTCCTGAGCAGCGTGTACCAGCCGATCCGACCAAAGTGCTGAAACTGAGCGGCGCACGCGGCAACAACCTGAAAGACGTAACGCTGACTTTGCCGGTGGGACTTTTCACCTGTATTACCGGGGTTTCCGGCTCGGGCAAGTCAACGCTGATCAACGACACGCTGTTCCCGATCGCCCAGCGCCAGCTCAACGGCGCCACTCTGGCCGAACCGGCACCGTTCCGAGAAGTGACCGGCCTGGAGCATTTCGACAAGGTGATCGACATCGATCAAAGCCCGATCGGTCGTACTCCACGTTCCAACCCGGCGACTTACACCGGTATCTTCACCCCGGTGCGTGAACTGTTCGCTGGCGTGCCTGAGTCGCGTAGCCGTGGCTACAACCCAGGCCGCTTCAGCTTTAACGTCAAAGGCGGCCGCTGCGAAGCCTGTCAGGGCGACGGCGTGATCAAGGTTGAAATGCACTTCCTGCCGGATATCTACGTACCGTGCGACCAGTGCAAAGGCAAACGCTATAACCGTGAAACGCTGGAAGTGAAGTACAAAGGCAAAAGCATTCACGAAGTGCTGGAAATGACCATCGAAGAGGCGCGCGAGTTCTTCGACGCGGTGCCTGCATTGGCACGCAAGCTGCAAACTTTGATGGAAGTGGGCCTGTCGTACATCCGTCTCGGCCAGTCGGCCACCACGCTGTCCGGCGGCGAGGCGCAACGCGTCAAACTGGCACGTGAACTGTCGAAACGCGGCACCGGCCAAACGCTGTATATCCTGGATGAGCCGACCACCGGTCTGCACTTCGCTGATATCCAGCAGTTGTTGGCGGTACTGCATCAGCTGCGCGATCAGGGCAATACCATCGTGGTGATTGAGCACAACCTGGACGTGATTAAAACCGCGGACTGGATCGTCGACCTAGGGCCGGAAGGCGGCAGCGGCGGCGGTGAGATCCTGGTTGCAGGTACGCCGGAAACCGTAGCCAACTGCAAGGCTTCGCATACCGCGCGCTTCCTTAAGCCATTACTGAAGAAGAAGTAATCCTAGCCCGGCGGGCCCGGTAAAAAGGTCGGCACCGTCGGTCTGGGCGGACTGGGGCATATGGCGAGCAAATTGGCCCGGGCGATGGGCGCACATGTGGTGCTGTTCACGACCTCCGAGTCCAAAGTCGAGGACGCCAAACGCCTCGGTGCCCACTGTAGCGCCCGATTTTTTCTCACAGTTGTTTAATCACCCGTGCCGGGTTGCCGCCTACCACGGTGTTGGCGGGTACGTCTTTAGTGACCACCGCCCCGGATGCCACCACCACGTTATCCCCCAGAGTCACGCCAGGGTTAATCACCACCCGACCGCCAATCCACACGTTATCGCCAATGCGCACCGGCTTGCCGAACTCCGCGCCGCCGACGCGGGTTTCCGCATCCAGCGGATGGGTGGCGGTGTAGATATGCACTCCTGGTGCCAGCATGCAGTTATCACCGATATGCACTTCACACACGTCGAGGATCACGCAGTCAAAATTGGCGTAAAAGTTTTTACCCAGGTAGATGTTATAGCCGTAATCGCAGCGAAACGTCGGCTCGATGGTTCCACCCTGATACTGGCCCAATAGCTCCGCCAGCCACTGTTTCCGCAGCTCAGCCTCATCCGGGGAAGAATGGTTGTAATGGTGTACCAACTGACGTGCATGCTTACGCTCGCTGCGCAGTAGCTCGTCACCGGCATCATACAACTCACCGGCAATCATCTTGCGTTTCTGTTCACTCATGGCCATCTCGCGGCATCCTTTGGTCTGGCTGTTTATGGCTCAAAAGCCTAGTCGTTCCCGTGGAACAATGAATCGGGAACGTTCCCAAAATCAAATAGCGATCACAATATGACAGGGAAATGGGGAGATGGATGCTCAAAAAGGCAGGCGGTGTGCCTGCCCTCAACGCTTAAGCGCGCAATTCCTGACGCACGTGTTCAGGCAACCCTTCCAACACCAACTGATAAGAACTGTCGATCAGGGTATAAAACTGCGAATTCGGCAGGTTGCCGTCAAGAAACACCGTATTCCAGTGCGCTTTGTTCAGCCGCTCACAGGCGACGATCTCCGGATGGTGTTCCCGCAGGCTCTCCGCCAGTTCCGGGCTGGATTTTACCGCCAGCGCCGGCCGCCCCTGCACCTCGCACACCATGGCGAACATCACGTCGCCAACCTTGATCTGACTGGCCTGCCACTGGTTCTGGTCGCTCTGTTCCGCGCCCGGCTTCGCCATGCAGTACTCCAGCAGTGCTGTGTTATTCATTGGGTTATTCCCCCTGTAAAGTGGCCACAACTCGGCGTGAACCGCCGTGGATGCGGTGCTCTCCCAGCCAAATTCCCTGCCATGTGCCCAGCATCAGCCGCCCGTGACCGACAGGCAACGTCAGGGACGTGCCCAACAGAGAGGATTTGATGTGTGCCGGCATGTCGTCCGGCCCTTCGTAGTCATGCTGATAGGGTGCGTTCTCTGGCACCTGACGCAGGAAATGCTGTTCCATATCGGCTCGTACCGTAGGATCGCAATTCTCGTTCAGCGTCAGCGAGGCTGAGGTATGTTGCAACAACAGATGCAACAGGCCAGTTTGCAGGCGGTGTAAGTGGGTTAGCTGGTCGGTAATCTCTTCGGTAACCAGATGAAAACCACGCGCTTTTGCGCTGAGGATTAGCGTTTGCTGATGCCACATGAGTGAGCGCCCCTCAATCAGTATATTCTCTATCCAGTTTGCAGCAACTCCGGCGGCAAACCGACAACAAAAAGGGAGCGATATCGCTATCGCTCCCTTGCGAACCTCAAACCCTAACAACATTATTGCACTGCGGCAAACGCCTCGGCCACCTGATGCACGTTATTGTGGTTCAGACCGGCCATGCAGACACGGCCGCTGTGGATCAGGTACACGCCGAACTCTTCACGCAGGCGATCAACCTGTGCCGCGCTGAAACCGGTGTAGCTGAACATGCCGCGCTGCTGCAGCAGGTAATCGAAGTTACGCTGCGGCAGAGCAACTTTCAGCGCTTCCACCAGCGTTTTGCGCATCTCAAGGATGCGGGTGCGCATGGTTTCGACTTCTGCCAGCCACTGGGCTTTCAGTTCGGTCTCGTTCAGCACCTTCGCCACCACCTGCGCACCGAAGTTCGGCGGGCTGGAATAGTTGCGGCGAACCGTAGCCTTCAACTGACCCAATACGCGCCCGGCCGCCTCTTCGCTTTCGCACACCACCGACAGACCGCCGACGCGTTCGCCGTACAGCGAGAAGATTTTCGAGAACGAATTGCTCACCAGGCATGGCAGACCGGCCGCAGCAATAGTGCGGATGGCATAGGCGTCATCGGCAATCCCACCGCCAAAGCCCTGATAAGCGATATCCAGGAACGGGATCAGTTCACGTTCAGCAATCACTTTGACCACTTCATCCCACTGAGCATGGGTCAGGTCAGAGCCGGTCGGGTTATGACAGCACGGGTGCAACAGCGCGATGCTGTGCTTCGGCAGCTGTTTCAATGCGTTCAGCATAGCGTCAAACTTCACGCCCAAGCTTTCGCTGTCGAAGTAGGGGTAGGTATTAACCTTGAAACCGGCACCGCCAAAGATGGCGATGTGGTTTTCCCAGGTCGGGTCGCTGACCCACACCTGCGAATCCGGGAAATAGCTTTTCAGGAAGTCGGCACCGACCTTCAGCGCGCCGGAACCGCCCACGGTTTGAATGGTGGCGATACGCCCCTGTTGCAACATCCTGTGCTCGGTGCCAAACAGCAGGTGCTGAATCGCAGTACGGTAAGGCAGCAGACCTTCCATCGGCAGATACACTGACGCGCCGTGATCCACGCTGCTCAGTTGCGCTTCTGCGGCGGCAACCGCCTTCATCTGCGGGATAATGCCCTGCTCGTCATAGTAAAGGCCGATACTCAGGTTAACCTTGTGCGAACGGGGATCTTTTTTGAATTTTTCCATCAGCGACAGGATCGGGTCACCTGCATAGGCATCAACGTTCTGAAACACGGGTTGTTCTCCTGTATTATTAGGGTTCGGGGGCACAGCACCAGGCTCTAATATAGACGGAAACGGCGTTCGGTTTTAGCTTTATCGCGCAACCGGCAACAAACCGTTTTCCTTGATTCGGTTGAGCACCACCGCCGTTTTGATATGTGCCACGCTTTTATGCCGCGATAGCGTCTGACTGATAAAGTCGTCCAGCGCCGGCAGATCCGCCACCGCCACCTTCAGCAGATAATCAGCATCGCCGGTGGTTTTATAGGCGTCAAGAATGGCGTCAACTTCTTCCAGCATCTGGTGGAAACTGTCGATCTGCTCCTGAGCATGATGTGTCAGGCTCACTTCTATCAGCCCCACCAGCCCCAGCCCGACGGCCTCCGGTGCCAGCCGTGCATGGTAGCCGCGGATCAGCTGTGCCTGCTCCAGACTGATGCGCCGCCGGGAACACTGGGAAGCCGACAACCCCACCAGATCGCTCAGTTCCTGATTGGTCAGACGGCCATTGGCCTGTAACAGCGTCAGGATTTTCATATCAAAATCGTCAATGTTGTACATAGCCACCTGTAAACTGTGTTAATAAATGTTGACGTTACAGCCTATCAGTTTTTTGACTGTGGATACCTTTCCCCCACCGAGGTTGTGAAGCGCGCAGCAGCAATGCCGAACGTTTCTACCTGCTAATGGCATAAAAAGTGGGTAACTCGCGCAAGTCAGCAACAATTAACGGCTAAAGAGCGCATAAAACCACGAATGTATAAAAAGGACGCCGATGAAAAAATTATTACCTCTCGCACTGCTGGTCGCCGCCGGGAGCGCCAGCGCTCAATCGCACCTGGATAAGGTGATCCAGCAGGGCACGCTGGAAGTGTGTACCACCGGCGATTACAAGCCTTACACCTTCCTGAAGGAAGACGGCAGCTATGAAGGCATTGATATCGACATGGCGGAATCGCTGGCCAAAAGCCTGGGCGCCAAAGTGAAATGGGTAAAAACCAGTTGGAAAACCCTGACGCCGGACTTCGTCGCCGGTAAATGCGACATCGCCATGGGCGGGATCTCGGTCACGCTGCAGCGGCAAAGGCAGGTCTTCTTCGCCGACATGCTGGATACCGACGGCAAGATCCCATTGGTACGCTGCACAGACGTGAAGAAATACCGTACCATCGACCAGATCAACAAACCCTCGGTGCGTCTGCTGGAGCCGGCGGGAGGCACCAACGAAGCCTTCGTGCATACCTATCTGCCCAAGGCAAAACTGACGCTGACCCATGATAACGTGGGAATTTTCCAGCAGCTGGTCGACAAGAAAGCCGATGTCATGATCACCGACGCCTCCGAGGCGCTGTATCAGCAAAAACGTTTTCCGAAACTGTGCGCAGTGAATCCCAAAAAACCGATGCAGTACGGCGAGAAAGCCTACATGCTGCCGCGTGATGATTTAAGCTGGAAATTGTATGTGGATCAGTGGCTGCACCTGTCCAAAGCGACCGGTGAGTATCAGAGCATTATTGATCGGTGGCTGGCGGTAAAGAAATAACGCGTTAATGATTGGGGCCGGCAGGTGCTGGCCCCTCACAGGCTATTCGCCGATGTATTCCATCGACACGCGCTGCGTCAGTTTGGTAATCAGTTCATAAGCGCTGATGCCGGTACAGTCGGCAATTCGTTCGACCGGTAAAGCCTGGCCCCACAGCACCACTTCATCGCCAACCCTATCGGTAGCCTCCGGCCCCAGATCGACCGACATCATGTCCATCGACACCCGACCTACTATCGGCACTTCACGGCCGTTAAGCCACACCGGTGTCCCGGTAGGTGCACTGCGCGGATAGCCATCGCCATAACCCATTGCCACCACGCCCAAACGGGTATCCCCTGCGCTAATCCAGGTGCCACCGTAGCCCACCGACTCACCGGCTTTGTGTTCACGCACCGCGATCAGGTTGGATTTAAGCGTCATGGCCGGTTGCAGGTCATACTGACAGCCCTGAGAGCCTTCCATCGGTGAAACACCGTACAGGATAATGCCTGGGCGAACCCACTCGTTGTGCGCATCCGGCCACAGCAGAGTGCCCCCGGAGGCGGCGATCGAACGCTGCCCTGGTTTACCGGCGGCAAAGCTTTCAAAACATTGAATTTGCTTGAGCGTGGTGTCCGACTCAGGCTCATCGGCGCGGCTGAAATGGCTCATGATATTGACCGGCTGTACCACGTTACGGCAAGCTCTCAGGCGCTGATAGAACGCCTCTGCCTGCTCCGGACGCACGCCCAGACGATGCATGCCGGTATCGAGTTTCATCCACACCGGTACCGGTCGCGCCAACGTGGCCTGCTCCAGCGCTTCAAGCTGCTCGATGCTATGTACGGCGGTTTCGATGTTATTGGCCACCAACACCGGCAGGTCTTCGGCACAGAAGAAACCTTCCAGCATCAGGATCGGTTTGACGATACCGCCGGAACGCAGCATCAGCGCCTCGCCAATGCGCGCCACGCCGTAACAGTCGGCATCTTGAAGAGTGTGCGCTGTTTCCAGCAGGCCATGTCCATAAGCGTTTGCTTTCACAACGGCAATCAGGCGACTTTGCGGCGCCTGACGGCGCACCTGTTGCAGATTATGTCGCAGAGCGCGGCGGTCGATTACAGCGGTTGCCGCTTTCATTTCAGTTCCTTAGCTGATTATTCGTCATCATATTGTGGTCCCGCGTAGTTATCAAAACGCGACCACTGGCCGTTAAAGGTCAGACGCACAGAACCGATTGGGCCGTTACGTTGCTTACCTAAAATAATTTCGGCAATCCCTTTCAGATCGCTGTTCTCGTGATAAACCTCATCACGGTAGATGAACATAATCAGGTCGGCATCCTGCTCGATAGAACCGGACTCACGCAGGTCGGAGTTGACCGGGCGCTTGTCGGCACGCTGCTCCAGGCTTCGGTTCAACTGCGACAGCGCCACCACCGGCACCTGAAGTTCTTTCGCCAACGCCTTGAGCGAACGGGAAATTTCAGCAATCTCCAGCGTACGGTTGTCGGACAAGGACGGCACGCGCATCAGTTGCAGGTAGTCGATCATGATCAGGCTCAGGCCGTCATGTTCACGGAAAATACGGCGCGCACGGGAGCGAACCTCGGTTGGCGTCAGGCCGGAGGAGTCATCAATGTACATATTGCGCTTCTCCAGCAGGATACCCATGGTGCTGGAAATCCGCGCCCAGTCCTCGTCATCGAGCTGACCGGTACGAATGCGCGTTTGGTCTACACGCGAAAGCGACGCCAGCATACGCATCATGATCTGGTTGCCTGGCATCTCAAGGCTGAAGATCAGCACCGGTTTTTCCTGCGTCATTGCGGCGTGTTCGCACAGGTTCATGGCGAAAGTGGTTTTACCCATCGAAGGACGAGCGGCGACGATGATCAGATCCGATTTCTGCAAACCGGCGGTTTTCTTATTGAGATCCTGATAGCCGGTATCTACCCCGGTAACACCATCGTGCGGCTGTTGATAGAGCTGTTCTATGCGCGCAACGGTATCTTCCAGGATACGCTCAATACCTTTCGGGCCTTCATCTTTGCTGGCCCGGTTTTCCGCGATTTGGAACACCCGGGATTCGGCCAGATCGAGCAAGTCTTCACTGCTGCGACCCTGTGGATCGTAACCGGCGTCGGCGATTTCATTGGCTACCGAGATCATCTCGCGTACTACCGCACGTTCACGCACGATATCCGCATAAGCACCGATGTTGGCAGCACTGGGGGTGTTTTTCGATAACTCGGCTAGGTAGGCGAACCCCCCGACGGAATCGAGCTCACCGCGCTGTTCCAGTGATTCGGACAGGGTGATCAGGTCGATCGGTCGGCTCATTTCCAGCAGGCGCTGCATCTCGGTAAAGATCAGGCGATGCGGGCGGCTGAAGAAATCGTTGGAGACTACGCGTTCGGACACGTTGTCCCAACGTTCGTTATCCAACATCAAACCGCCCAACACGGACTGCTCCGCCTCCAGCGAATGTGGCGGCATCTTCAGCCCTTCCATCTGGCGGTCTCTTGGGCGCTCTTTGGCTTCGTCTGCGTTTGTTCTGTTGGTTGGTTTTTTTCCTGCCATGAAACGTATTCTTTATCCGGTGGCGAATGGAGGATCCTGACGCGAGAGTATACGTGATTTTTAGCTGTGATTCCTGCGCATAACAGATGCAAAAAGTATCAATCCGTCCCAGGGCAAACTGGATCGCCGATGCTAAAACGCGTAGGGTGAAATCAGACCCCCACTCGAGGTAATGAAATGGCAAAGCGCATTCAATTCTCCGCCACCGGCGGCCCGGAAGTCTTGCAATACGTTGATTTTACCCCCGTAGACCCGGCAGCCGGTGAGGTGCAGATCGAGAACAAGGCGATCGGCATCAACTATATCGACACCTACGTACGTAGCGGTCTGTACCCGCCCGCTAGGCTGCCGAGCGGGTTGGGCACCGAGGCTGCCGGGGTGGTCACCAAGGTCGGTGCCGGTGTCAGCGTGCTAAAACCAGGTGACCGGGTGGTGTATGCCCAGTCGACACTGGGAGCCTACAGCGAAGTGCACAATGTTTCGCAGGAAAAGGTAGCATTGCTGCCGCATAACCTGAGCTTTGAGCAAGGCGCGGCCTCTTTCCTGAAAGGGTTGACGGTGCATTATTTACTGCGCCAAACCCATGAGGTGCAACCGGGTGAAGTGTTCCTGTTCCATGCCGCCGCGGGCGGTGTCGGGCTGATTGCCTGCCAGTGGGCTAAAGCGCTTGGGGCAAAACTTATCGGTAGCGTTGGCTCCGACGAAAAAGCCGAGCTGGCGAAGCACGCCGGCGCATGGGCAACCATCAATTACCATAAGGAAGATATCGCCCAGCGCGTGTCTGAACTGACCCAGGGCGAGAAAGTCGGCGTCGTTTACGACTCGGTAGGCCAAAGTACCTGGCAAGCCTCGCTTAACAGCCTGAAACGCCGTGGGCTAATGGTGAGTTTCGGCAATGCCTCCGGCCCGGTCACCGGGGTTGATCTGGCGTTGTTGAACCAAAAAGGCTCGCTGTACGTCACCCGCCCTTCGCTTAACGGCTACATTACCAACCGTGCTGAACTGCAGTATGCCAGCAATGAGCTGTTTTCATTGATCGGCAGCGGGGCAATCAAAGTCGATGTGAAGGAAGAGCAAAAGTTTGCGTTGGCCGATGCTCAGCGCGCGCATCAGGTGCTGGAAAGCCGTAACACCAGCGGTTCAAGCTTGCTGATCCCCTGATCACCGGCAAAAGCAAAGGGCCCCATAAGGAGCCCTTTCTATTACTGCGTTTGTAGGGGTAGAGCAGAGTCCGCCCGAGACAGCGGGTTGCTTGAGCAACACTCGTATTAGGTCAATGTCTCTTGCGGTGATGAAATCGGTCGCATCGCTGTATCGGCAAATATCCTAACAGCCCAGAAACGTAAAAAACATGGCTAATGCGCCGTATTAGCATTTAAAGCACCAAGCTGTGATCGCTGCCGCATTCAGCACAAGTCTGTTGCGTAGATTTCAGTGTGACCGACTGATTATTCAACAAAAAATCAGTAGCGGCGTATTTGTGGTTTCTGCATCGAACGGTAAATCCAGACAGCTACCACAGCCAGAATCAACCACGGCAACAGCTTAATCACCATCGCAAACAGCCCACCGAGTAACATAAACGCCGCCGCCACCACTATCGCGGCGAATACGCCCAGCAGCGAAATCCCGGTCACCATCAGCATCACAACAAAACCGACCAGAAAGAAAAGTTCCAACATGATTTTGCTCCTTCGCAAAACAAAGTATCTGCTGAGCTATTACAAGAAGCGTGCCAGACCGGCGTTGAAACTAACTGATTGAAATTAAAAAAAAGGCACATCACATAATGCGACATGCCTGGTCAAAAACGCTAACTTTTAGTCAGATATTTATGTCGATTACGCCATTTCGGTACGCGGTAAGCGCACTAAATCCAGTGCTTGTTCAACCACGCGCGTATCGGCCCCTGGCTTATGGGCATTTTCGCTCAGGTGACGGCGCCACTGACGCGCCCCCGGCACGCCCTGGAACAGGCCCAGAATATGGCGGGTAATATGGCCCAAATAGGTACCGTTCGACAGTTCGCGTTCGATGTAAGGATACAGCGCCTCAATAATCGCCACGCTGTCCATCACCTCAGTCTGGCGGCCAAACAGTTCACTGTCGACCCGCGCCAGAATTCCCGGGTTCTGATAGGCTTCACGCCCCATCATTACGCCGTCCAGATGCTGCAGATGCTGCTTCGCCTCTTCCAAAGTTTTCACCCCGCCATTAATGGCAAGAGTCAGTTCTGGGAAATCACGTTTTAGCTGATAGACACGCGGATAATCCAGCGGTGGCACTTCGCGGTTCTCTTTCGGGCTCAGGCCCGACAGCCAGGCTTTGCGCGCATGAATAGTAAACATATCGCACTCGCCGCGGCCAGCAACGGTGGCGATAAAATCACACAGAAACTCATAGCTGTCCTGGTCGTCAATGCCGATACGGGTTTTCACCGTCACCGGGATCGACACCACGTCACGCATCGCCTTGATGCAGTCGGCAACCAGCGTTGCCTGCCCCATCAGACAGGCACCGAACATGCCGTTCTGCACCCGATCTGACGGACAACCGACGTTAAGATTAATCTCGTCGTAGCCGCGCTGCTCAGCCAATTTGGCACAGTGCGCCAACGCAGCTGGATCGCTGCCGCCCAATTGCAGCGCCACCGGATGTTCTTCTTCGCTGTAGGCCAGATAGTCGCCCTTGCCGTGGATAATCGCGCCGGTAGTCACCATTTCGGTGTACAGCAGCGTGTCTTTGGTCAGCAGGCGGTGGAAGTAACGGCAATGACGATCGGTCCAGTCGAGCATCGGCGCGATGGAGAAACGATTGGCGGCGTATTTTGAAGCGTTGTTGTCTGTCGTCATGCTGGGTTACTGGCTACCTGATTCTGTCTGGTTTCAACGAACGGCGTACTGCCGCAAACGCCTATTATAACGACAATCGACAGCGTTGGGAAAACCACTGTACCGCCCGGTTAAAAAAGTCCTCGAAAAAACGAATAAAAAAGCGTGGTCAGGTGTTCTCTCAACACGGGTGCAGTTGTGCACCTTTATCAATGAGGAAACAACCATGAACAGTTTCGTTAAACGCCTGCTGCCAGTCATTGCCGGTTCTCTGCTGTTCTCCGGTGCGGCCCTGGCGATGGGCGGTGACAGTCGGCGTAGCCTGATCGCCGCCGCCGTTGGTTTTCTGGCACCGGCATCGCAGGCGATCGCGCCTATTAAGCGAGCGTCGCCAGGGGATGAACGCGGTCTACTGGGCCGATGGCCGTCATGGTTTTATGCTGATTGGGCATAATCCTGCGCCGGAAATGGCCGCGTTGGCAGAGCGCTTTCAACGCTCACTTGCCGGCTAAGGATCCACTGCCTCCGGCTCTCGAAGTGTGAACATCGTCACGCTAGTGACGGACGGCAGACGGCAAACCAGTCGATTAGTGCGCCATATCAGAGGAAAAGGGGCCGACTCTCGGCGATTTGACTGAAGCATGGTAAAATCGGCTTTTTTACGTACCGGGAAATTTGCCATGAACTCAAGCACCCAGGAAAAGCTGCTGGCGCAGGCTGAACAACTCTGTCAGCAACGCAATGTGCGTCTGACACCGCAGCGGCTGGAAGTGTTACGCCTGATGGCACAGCAGCCCGGTGCCATCAGCGCTTACGATCTGCTGGATCTGCTGCGCGTCGCCGAACCTCAGGCCAAACCACCGACGGTGTACCGAGCACTGGATTTCCTGCTGGAACAAGGCTTTATTCACCGGGTGGAGTCAGCCAACAGCTACGTGCTGTGCCATCACTTCGAACAGCCGACGCATACTTCCGCGTTGTTTATCTGCGATCGCTGTGGTCAGGTGACCGAACGCACTACCGAAGGGGTCGAAGAGACACTGCAGAAACTGGCGAAGGAGTCTGGTTTTGTTCTGCGCCATAACGTGGTGGAGGCGCATGGCCTGTGTGCGGGGTGCGTTGAGGTAGAAGCCTGTGACAGCAAGCATGACTGCGGCGAACACGATCACAGCATCGCCATCAAGAAGAAATAGGTTGGGTTTTCAGGTACTTCCTTGTACCTGCAGGTTTAGCGTCAAGGGGATAAAAACGCCGGACCTTTAAAAGGTAGCTTGTGGCCGCAATCCGCTGCGGCCCAGCGCGCTACCAACGATACTTGTTGTGGTCTTCCCAGGATTTAACTTCTTTCTCGGCCGCCTCTTTCTGGTAGCCGTAACGTTCCTGAATTTTACCGACAAGCTGTTCACGTTTCCCTTCAATGACCGTCAGATCGTCATCGGTCAGCTTGCCCCACTTTTCCTTCACTTTCCCTTTAAACTGCTTCCAGTTACCGTCGGCTTGATCTTTGTTCATAACCTCTCCGTTACCTGTGATTAGTCAGTTTTAAACGCCTGTGGCCGGACTTAACTGAGTAATTATTTCGGTCAATTGACCTGAATAAAAGGATTGTCAGTTCCAATTCATTCCGCCAGCCACATGATTAACTATAGCTACAGATAGCGAAAAAAATAAAAACTCAGGATAAAAATTCACAAAAACAATAAAACACAGTAAAAACACCAAAATAACAGCAAGTAAGCGGAAACAATTTCGCTCAAGAAAATGTAACTTAATATGAATTAAAATATAAATAAAACTAATGATTAATCATTTTTGATTGCGCCACATCCGCTGCAAACCAGGTCCCTCGCACCCTGTGGCAATGCCAAATCCACCCGAGAGCAAGACCACGTAACGCAAGAAATACCGCCAACGCCAGCCACAATCCATGGTTGCCTAATACAGGCAAGGTAAACAGCGTCAGCCCATAACCGGCGGCGGCTACTGCCATGCTGTTACGCATTTCTGCGCCGCGGGTGGCCCCAATAAACATGCCGTCCAACAAATAGCACCATACTCCCACCAATGGCAGCACTACCTGCCACGGCAGATAGTGGCTCGCCAGCGCGCGCAGTTCCGGTAAAGAGGTCAACGCCGCTATAATTTGCGGCCCGGCAACGGCATAGAGCAGCCCAAAGCCCAACGCCACCAGACAGGCTTGCCGACAAGCCGCACGCCATACTTTGCGCAGTTGGCTATCGTCACGGGCTCCATAGGCATGCCCCGAATGCGCCTCTACCGCGTAGGCAAAACCGTCCAGCGCATAAGCGGTGAAGGTCAGCAAATTCATCAGCACCGCATTGACCGCGACCACCTCGCCACCAAGCCGGGCACCGAAGATGGTCAGCGAGGCAAAACACAGTTGCAGCAGCAATGAACGCAGCATAATGTCGCGATTCAACGCCAGCAGACGCCGCAAATTACCGCGCCAGGCTTGGCGCAGCATCGGCACAGAAATGCCGCGTATGCGCATCACGCGCCAGGCCAGCCATAATCCCAACAGCAGCGTGGCATATTCAGAAATGGCAGTCGCCGTAGCGGCCCCCTGCACGTTCCAGCCCAGTCCCATCACCAGCCAGATATCCAATACGATATTCAACAGGTTGCCGACAATCAGCAGGATCACCGGTGCGCGCACATATTGCACCCCGAGCAACCAACCCAGGATAACCATATTGGCCAGTGCCGCCGGGGCACTCAGCCAACGGATCTCGAGGAATAAGCGAGCCTGTTCCAGCACCGTCCCATCGCCACCGACGATTCTTAGTGCCAACTCAATCAGCGGATAGCGCAGTAACACAATCGCCGCCCCAGCCAACACTGCCAGCAGCAACGGCTGCATAAAGGCTCGTGCCAGACCCTGCGGATTTTGCGCCCCCAACGCCTGTGCGGTCAGCCCGGTGGTACTCATACGCAGAAACAGCAACAGCATAAACAGGAAGCTGGTCGCCATGGAGCCAACCGCTACGCCCCCCAGATAGGTAGGGCTGTCGAGGTGGCCGATCACTGCGGTATCCACCAGCCCAAGCAGCGGCACGGTGATATTGGAGAAAATCATGGGCAGCGCAAGGCGCCACAGGGCTTTATCGGTATCGCTGGTGAAGGCAGAAAGCAGGCGCATAGTGAAATGTTCCCGTGTATACCCGTCATCTTTCAAGTTGCAGTGTTGTTATCTGCACTCAGTTATGTGGCCCGTCCATGGGCCACACCCCTTTGGGGCCGCTGCGAGCAGCATTCAAATCTGCTCCCGGCAGATTTGTCACCCCAGTTACTTACCTGAGTAAGCGCCTGGGGATGAGCGAGTTGGCCGCTTAGCTGCAACTTGAAAGCTATAGGGTATATAGTGAATCAGATATGACATCGCCCCAGAGCTGGGGCGACTTGAATCAGAGGACGATGTTTAGGCGCGAGGATTAAACCCAGTCGCCATTGCGGATCACACCGACCGCCAGACCTTCAATGGTGAAATTCTGCTGACGCAGATCGACCACAATCGGCTGGAATTCACTGTTTTCCGGCAACAGCTCAACCACGTTACCGTGCTTTTTCAGGCGTTTGACCGTGACTTCATCTTCAATGCGTGCCACAACCACCTGGCCATTACGCACGTCCTGAGTTTTATGCACTGCCAGCAGATCGCCGTCGAGAATACCGATGTCACGCATTGACATGCCGTTGACCCGCAGCAGGAAATCTGCGCTCGGTTTGAACAGGGAAGGATCGACCTTGTAGTGCCCTTCGATATGCTGTTGCGCCAGCAGCGGCTCACCGGCGGCGACACGGCCAATCAGCGGTAAACCCTCTTCATCTTCCATCAGCAGGCGAATGCCGCGCGAAGCGCCGGAGATAATCTCGATAACGCCTTTACGCGCCAGCGCTTTCAGATGTTCTTCTGCGGCATTTGGCGAACGGAACCCCAGACGCATGGCGATCTCGGCGCGCGTTGGCGGCATGCCAGTGGACGAAATATGATCGCGAATCAGATCATAGACCTCTTGCTGTCTGGTAGTTAGTGCTTTCATTCCGCCCCCCTGTTTGTTTATACAGTCTTGCTGTGAGTATATACAGGTAACTGCAGCTTGGGAACCGAAGAGTGAATAAAAATCAGGGATTAGCGACACGGGTCGCAATGCAATGCCGCCACTCAGGCAAAGTGCTGCCACAGCACCGAACCCCAGACGAACAGCGCCAAAATAATCGCCAGTGAGACCGCCGCCGAGCCCATATCCTTTGCCCGACCGGAAAGCTCGTGATGCTCGGTCCCCACTCGATCGACAATCGCCTCAATCGCGCTGTTGAGTATTTCGACGATCATCACCAACAGCACAGATCCGATCAGTAAAATGCGCGCTATCGCACCTACGTCCAGCCAAATCGCCAGTATGATAGCCAGCACGGTCGCCACCAATTCCTGGCGGAATGCCGCTTCGTGCTGCCAGGCAGCGGAAAAGCCTTTATAAGAGTAGCCGGCGGCTTTAATAATACGGGTCAGGCCGGTTGCTTGGTTTGCCATGTTTTTGAGTGCCTTTAGCAGAGATAAGTCATAATTAAACAGTCTAGGCCAGGAAACTCTCCCGGCTCACGGTTTTCCAACACCACAGATCTGCTACCCGGTTTCTGGTATGCTTGCGGCGCATTGCTAACAAGAGGCTTCACGTTGTTATGTCAGGTTGGCGTAAAATTTATTATAAACTATTGAATTTACCACTTAAACTGTTGGTAAGAAGTAAGGTTATCCCTTCAGATCCGGTCACGGAGTTAGGGTTGGATCCCTCACGGCCGATTTTGTATGTTTTACCTTATAATTCCAAGGCGGATTTGCTGACGCTGCGCACCCAGTGCCTGGCGCAAGATCTGCCCGATCCCCTCGATCCGCTGGAGATAGACGGCACCGTGCTGCCAAGCCACGTGTTTATTCACGACGGGCCGCGCGTATTCCGCTACTACACGCCGAAAGAAGAGTCGGTAAAGCTGTTCCACGACTATCTGGATCTGCACCGCAGTAATCCGGATCTCGACATTCAGATGCTGCCGGTTTCGGTGATGTTCGGCCGCTCTCCAGGGCGCGAAGGTCATGGTACCCCACATCTGCGTCTGCTGAACGGCGTGCAGAAATTCTTCGCCGTGCTGTGGCTCGGCCGCGACAGCTTTGTCCGTTTTTCCAATACCGTTTCGCTACGCCGCATGGCCACCGAGCACGGTACGGACAAAATCATTGCGCAGAAACTGGCTCGCGTAGCACGCATGCACTTCTCGCGTCAGCGTCTGGCCGCCGTCGGCCCAAGCCTACCTGCCCGTCAGGACCTGTTCAACAAGTTGTTGGCGTCCAAGGCGATCGAAAAAGCGGTCGAAGACGAAGCGCGCAGCAAGAAAATCTCCCACGAAAAAGCCCAGCAGAACGCCATTGCGCTGATGGAAGAGATCGCTGCCGACTTCTCTTACGAGACGGTGCGCCTTTCCGATCGCGTGCTGAGCTGGACCTGGAACCGATTGTATCAAGGCATCAACGTCACTAACGCCGAACGCGTGCGTCAGTTGGCGCAGGACGGGCACGAGATTGTTTATGTGCCCTGCCACCGCAGCCACATGGACTACCTGCTGCTGTCCTACGTGCTGTATCACCAGGGGCTGGTCCCGCCGCACATTGCTGCCGGTATCAATCTCAACTTCTGGCCGGCTGGGCCGATTTTCCGTCGCCTGGGTGCTTTCTTTATTCGCCGTACTTTCAAAGGCAACAAGCTGTACTCGACGGTATTCCGTGAATACCTCGGCGAGCTGTTTACCCGCGGTTACTCGGTGGAATACTTTGTTGAAGGCGGCCGTTCCCGCACCGGACGTTTGCTGGAGCCGAAGACCGGCACCCTGTCGATGACCATTCAGGCGATGCTGCGCGGCGGTAGCCGTCCTATCACCCTGGTGCCGATTTACATCGGTTACGAACACGTAATGGAAGTGGGCACCTACGCCAAAGAGTTGCGTGGCGCGACCAAGGAAAAAGAGAGCCTGCTGCAGATGCTGCGCGGCCTGCGTAAGCTGCGCAATCTCGGCCAAGGTTACGTCAACTTCGGTGATCCACTGCCGTTGACCGCTTATCTGAACCAGAATGTGCCACAGTGGCGCGAATCCATTGACCCGATCGAAGCCCAGCGCCCAAGCTGGTTAACGCCGACGGTCAACGATTTGGCGGCCAAGATTATGGTGCGTATCAACAATGCCGCCGCCGCCAACGCCATGAACCTGTGTTCCACGGCGCTGCTGGCCTCACGTCAGCGTTCGCTGACCCGTGAGCAGTTGCTTGAGCAGTTGGAGTGCTACCTGCAACTGATGCGCAATGTGCCTTATGCCGGTGACGTTACCGTACCCACCCAGACGCCGGATGAGCTGCTGGACCACGCGCTGAACATGAACAAGTTCGAAGTGGAGAAGGATAACATCGGCGATATCATCATCCTGCCGCGTGAGCAGGCGGTGTTGATGACCTATTACCGTAACAATATCCATCATCTGCTGGTTCTGCCGTCGCTGATCGCCACTATTGTGATGCATCACCGCCGGGTATCGCGCGCCGAACTTCTACGGCAGATTGGCCTGATTTACCCGATGCTGAAGGCCGAGTTGTTCCTGCACAACGACAAAGAACAACTGCCGGAAGTGCTGCGGCCACTGATCGACGAGATGATCCGTCAGCAGCTGATCTGCGACAAGGGTGACAGTCTGGTACTGAATCCAGTCCGCATCCGTCCACTACAGTTGTTAGCCGCCGGTGTCCGTGAAACGCTGCAGCGCTATGCCATCACCATGTCGATCCTCAGTGCCAACCCAAGCATCAACCGTGGGGCATTGGAGAAAGAGAGCCGCATTATGGCCCAGCGTCTGTCGGTGCTGCATGGCATCAACGCGCCAGAGTTCTTCGACAAGGCAGTGTTTTCCACTCTGGTGGCGACGCTGCGTGAGGAAGGTTACATCAATGACATCGGCGATGCGGTCCGTGAGCACACCATGGAGGTCTACAACATGCTGAGCGATTTGATTACCCCGGAAATCAAGCTGACCATCGAGAGCGTCAGTATGCCGGCGGAAACCAACGCGTTGCCGGAAACGGTCGCAGCGGAAGAGAAAGAAGACTAACCCATTGCTACAAAAACAAAAAGGCACCCTCGGGTGCCTTCAAACTGATGACAAACCTCATTCCTGCCCAGAGCGAGTAGAGGCCGATAAACAAAAATCAGGAAAATCAATTTATTGATTTTCGGCTGCTCACCACAAAGCAGGAAAAACCACGCTTTTTCCTGCTTTGTCAGCAACCTAAAGGCACCCTCGGGTGCCTTTTTTACTGAGGTAACGCCTTAACCCTGCCAGTAACTCAACGCGATGCCGATAAACAGCACCAGCCCGACATAATTGTTATCCATGAACGCCTTGAAGCAGGCGTCACGCTCACGGGTGGCAATCTGTTTTTGCTGATGGATAAACAAGGCGCCCGCCAGCAACAGTGACCAGTAAAAGGCCCCGCTCATCTGCGTCAGATAACCTACCCACAGCAGCAGCAGCAGCGTAGCGAACTGCAGCAAACCAACAATCAGCTTGTCGTAACGACCAAATAAAATGGCGGTAGATTTAATGCCAATCTTCAGGTCATCGTCACGGTCAACCATCGCATACAGCGTGTCGTAAGCCACCGTCCAGCAAATATTGGCCAGCAGCAACACCCAGCAACTCAATGGCAAGGATTCACTGACGGCGGCATAGGCCATCGGGATACCCCAGCCGAACGCCGCGCCAAGAACAAACTGCGGCAGATGAGTGACCCTTTTCATAAACGGATAGGCCCACGCCAGCGCCAGCGCCGCCAGTGACAGCCAGATAGTCATCGCATTGAGCGTCAGCACCAGCCCGAACGAGACGAGCACCAATACCACAAACAGCACCTTGGCCTCTTTCTCGCTCACCCGGCCACTCGGCATCGGACGAGTGGCAGTTCGCTTCACGTGGCCATCTACAGCACGGTCGGCATAGTCATTCACCACACAACCGGCAGCTCGCATCATGAAGACCCCAGCCACAAACACCACCAGGATAGACAGCGACGGCACGCCCTGTCCCGCTATCCAAAGTGCCCACAGCGTCGGCCACAGTAATAACAAGGTACCAATAGGTTTATTAATGCGCATCAGATGGCTGTAAGCCTGCCATTTGCTTTGAATCACGCTTCCTTCCAAGGTCTTTTCTCTCCTCATCATTCGGGAACCGAACTTCCTGTCGCGTACAGCGGTGAAGCCGGTAAAAACAGTTCGGTCAGTAACAGCGGCTTACCCGCCAGCCGCAGGCGGGAACGGCGCGCCCACAGTGCATCTTGCCGTCCAATATGAATGTAATCGCGAGTCAGTTCATCGCTGCTGAACAGATAGCGGCCCAGTGGCAAGGTGCCCAAATCCACCAGTGCCAGATCAGGGCCTGTCAGCGTTTCCAGCGGAATCACCGTACGCCCCAATAGCCAGGGCTGGTTGTCGCCCAACAACACAACTTCACGCAGCCAATAGCGCGGACTGTCCGGCAGATGTTCCCCCTCTTCCCCCAGTTGGTCGCAGGTAACAAAACATTCGCGTTGTGGTTCGACATGTACCCGTCCACAGTGGCGTTCAAAGCGGCGCGTCATGGAACCTGGCTCCATCAACCAGTCACTGACGGCGGCGGGTGCCGGAGGATGTTGCGCGGTTAACCACTCCAGCGGCGGTAGGATCGAATCCCTATTGCCTGACATTGTTCTACTCCATGCCTGACACCGCGCCCTGCGGCTGCGCCAGACCAGACAAACTGTTAACAGGCGCTCATTGTAACGCAGAAATTCAAAAGCGGCAGGCTGATTCGAGGGGGGCCACACAGCAAAACTTCGTGCCTTAAAAGCACCGCTTTGTCATCTTTCTGCCATCTGTTTTCTTTACCTTCATTCTCCGGCGCGATGGGGATTATGTGATCCTCAGCAAAATTTCACCCCTGCAGCATTGTTTTATCTACGCGCGTAGATACCCTTGTACTGCAGCGTTGAATCGCCAACAGTCAAAAACTTTGTCAGCAAACCTTCTTGCCGACATAAGGCTGCGTCCCGCAATAGTTCGTGAGCGCCTCTGGCGGTCATTTGAGTGCGCAACAAGGCGCGAATCGTGAGGTTTGGTGGGCCAAATAAGCGGCTCGTAACACAGATGCGCGCTCAAATGGCCCCAACCCTTCGGGTCGCTCCCCAAAAGCCCGTACTCTGCGTTGTCAGGCTTGAACGTAGGCCCGCTATGCCCTGCACCCTCCGCCTTGATTACGGGCTTTTGGAACTGCGACGGCACCACGACCTATTGCGGGGCACAGCCTCTGGAAACCATCTTTACCGCGTTCACGCTACAGGTGTGGCGCAGAAGAAAAGAGGATATCAATGCCATGAGCGAAACAACGCTTGCAACCCCACAGGCCACCGCCGAAACCTTGGCAGCCGATGAACGTTTGACCACCAAAGAAGGGCGCTGCCAATTCTGGCGCGCCACTTTCTCGTGCTGGCTCGGCACGGCAATGGAATATGTCGATTTCGCCCTGTATGGCCTGGCGGCCGGCATGGTGTTCGGCGACGTGTTCTTCCCCGAAGCCACCCCGCTGGTGGCGTTGTTGGCCAGCTTTGCCACCTACTCCGTCGGTTTTATTGCCCGTCCTGTCGGCGCGTTGGTTTTCGGCTGGATTGGCGACCGTAAGGGCCGCCGCGTGGTGCTGCTCACCACGGTAGCGCTAATGGGTGTCTCTACCACTTTGATCGGGCTTATCCCTTCCTACGCCCAAATCGGTGTCTGGGCCCCCACCTGTCTGGTGATCCTGCGTTTTGCCCAGGGCTTCGGTGCCGGGGCAGAGCTTTCCGGTGGCGCGGTGATGCTGGCAGAATACGCCCCGGCCAAACGCCGTGGCCTGGTTGCCTCGATCATTGCGATAGGCTCCAACAGCGGCACTCTGTTGGCCTCGTTGGTATGGTTACTGGTGTTGCAGTTGGACAAGGCCGATCTGATCGCCTGGGGCTGGCGTATCCCGTTCCTCGCCAGCATCCTGATCGCCGGGGGCGCTCTTTACCTGCGCCGTCACGTACGTGAAACCCCAGTATTTGAACGCGAACTGCAGCAAAACCGTCAGCGCATGCTGGACAACGTTCCCGTGGCAGCGGATAACCGCAGCTACCTGCAACGCACCAAAGCCTTCTGGATCATGCTCGGTCTGCGTATTGGTGAAAATGGCCCGTCCTATCTGTGTCAGGGTTTTATCGTGGGCTACGTTGCCAAGGTGCTGATGGTAGATAAATCGGTGCCGGCGCTGGCGGTGATGATCGCCTCGTTGTGCGGTTTCCTGGTGATCCCGCTGGCGGGTTGGCTTTCTGACCGCTTCGGCCGCCGCGTCACCTACCGCTGGTTCTGTCTGTTGCTGGTGCTGTACGCCTTCCCGGCCTTCTGGCTGCTCGACAGCCGTGAACCGGCGATAGTGATTTCGGTGATTGTAGTCGGCATGTGCATCGCATCTCTGGGCATTTTTGGCGTGCAGGCGGCCTATGGCGTGGAACTGTTCGGCGTCAAAAACCGCTACTCAAAAATGGCATTCGCCAAAGAACTGGGGTCGATCCTCTCCGGCGGGACCGCACCGCTGATCGCTACCGCACTGCTGGCCGGTTTCGGTCACTGGTGGCCTGTCGCCTGCTATTTTGTTGTAATGGCGGGCATTGGCTTAATCACTACCTTTTTTGCACCGGAAACGCGCGGCCGCGATCTTAACCTGCCGCAGGACGCGGTGTAATCAGGGCGTACAGGAAACCAACTTGGATAATCAATCCGCGCGGCGCATCACCCGCGCCGACGTCGCCCGCGTCGCGGGCACCTCGGTCGCGGTAGTCAGCTATGTGATCAATAACGGCCCGCGCCCAGTGGCAGAAGCCACCCGTCTGCGGGTGCTGGCGGCGATCGAGCAAACCGGTTACCGACCGAACGACATCGCCCGGGCGCTGGCTTCCGGCAATACCCTGACTTATGGATTAGTGGTTCCCGATATTTCCAACCCGTTTTTTGCCACAATGGCACGGGCGCTGCAACGCGAAGCCTTCAAACACGGCCGCGTGCTGCTGTTGGGGGACGCCGGCGACGACCGCCAGCACGAACACGATCTGATTAATCACCTGCTGCGCCGTCAGGTTGACGGCCTGCTGTATACCAGCGTCGATCGCCATCCCTGGTTTGATCTGATCCGCTATTCCGGCACCCCCTGCGTGATGATCGATACTATCGACAGCCATGCCGGCATCAGTACCATCCGCGTTAATGAACGCGACGCCGCTTGTCAGGCCACGCGCCACCTGTTGCAACACGGCTATCGGGCTCTTGGCATTTTTGTTGGTCCGCTAACCATGCTCAACGCACAAGATCGCCTTAACGGCTGGCGTGACGCGCTGATTGAAGCGGGTATTACGCCGCGTGAAGAATGGATTTTTGAAGCCCCCTATACCCGCCAGGGCGGCTATCAGGCCAGCCAGAAAATGCTGCAAGGCCCCCGCCCACGCGCCATATTCACTTCCAACGAACAGCAGGCACTCGGCTGCCTGTCAGCGCTGGCGGAACATCAGCTGCGCGTGCCGGACGATCTGGCTATCATCTGTTTTAACGGCACCCAGCAATCCGAATTCAGCGTGCCGCCGCTCAGCGCGGTCGAACAGCCAATCGACGCCATGGCCAGAAAAGCCATCGCCATGTTGGCCACCGGTACCGCGCAGCCAGAGCTGCACGAATTTACCTTCCAGTTGCATATCCGCCGATCGTGCGGCTGCTAGTTTATTGATTCAGGTAACTGCTATGCGTTTGATTATTGATTGCGATCCTGGCAACGGTATTCCCGGTGCCAACGTTGACGACGGGTTGGCCCTAGCCCTGGCTCTGGCGGCCAAACCTCAGCTCTCACTGGAGCTTGTCAGCATCGTGGCCGGCAATACGCCACGCGACGTCGGCTTTGCCGTGGCCAGCCATCTGTTGCAGCAAACCGGTTATCAGGTACCGGTAGTGGCAGGTGCAACGCGAGCATTGAGTGAAGCGCCAGAACCCTGGCGCATCCATCTGGATCGGGCGATTACCGAGCCGCAGTTGGCTGCCCTGTGGCGTAATACGCCTTATCCGCAAGCCGCCACAATACCCACACCCAACGCCGCCATAGCGATCGGGGAGTTGATCTGCAGTCACCCCGGCGAGATCACCCTGGCGGCAATCGGCCCGCTGACCAACGTCGCCCATGCCCTGCAGTTGTACCCACAGATGGCGCAGGCGGTGAAGGAAATCGTGATTATGGGTGGGGTGTTCAACGTCGAAGGCTACATCAAGGACACCAATTTCGGACTGGATCCGGAAGCGGCCAGGCAGGTGCTGACCAGCGGTGCCAATATCACGCTTGCCCCGCTGGACGTCACCACGCAAACCATGCTGACTCAGACCGATCTGATACAGATGACCCAGCCGGACACGCCGCTGTGCCGCTATCTGCGAGCCACCACCCAGCCCTGGATCGACTACTCCCGCCATACCCGCCATCTGCCGGGCTGCTGGATCCATGATGCACTGGTGATTGCCTGGCTGCTGGAGCCGCAGTTGGTCACCACGGAAGAGTATTTTGTTGATGTCGCGCTGGAAGGTGCTATGACGCGCGGCAGCTCTCGTCGCTGGCGACCGCAAAGTCTGCGCCTGACGGTCGGTATGCCGGAAGTCGAAGGTCGGCCGGTGCGGATAATGCAACAGGTGGATAATGCTCGCCTGCTGGCGCTGATCGGCGAAACGCTGGCCCGCGAATGAAAAAAGGTGCGCCGGGGCGCACCAATCATCAAGCCAGCATCGGCAGCGTCGGGTACTACCCCTTGCCTTTCACGCTGCCAATAAAGGTTTCACGCGCTGTGGTAGAACCCAGTTTTTCAGCCTCATTCATCAGTTTCAGCGCTTTATCGATATCCCCCGCCTTCACTGCCTGTTTGATGCCGTTGTTAAAGTAAGTTTCGGTGTCATTCAACATCGGTTCCGCCGGTTGGGTTGGAGCCGGTGCCGAAGTCGGTGCTGCAGCAACCGCCGCGGCTGATCCCACCACCACTGGCGTCGCCGCCGGTGCCGGCTGCAACATGCCGATCATGATGTTGCCGCTGCCCTGCTCTGCCGTGACCTTCAGTTTGATGGTGCCGCTGGTGCTATGCCGGGCGATCGGATCCGGAATATCCGGTACTGCGTTACCCACGCCCTGCGCATAAGCCTTCGCCGGGTTGGTCAATTGAGTGGTTTTCGCCAGATCCTGACGAGTGGTATACACCAACAGATAGATTTGCTTCTGACCCAGCGCCGGTGTCAGTTTCAGCGTGCCCTCAAGGCGATCGGATGACATCGCACCCGGTGGCTGATAAGGGAAATAGCTGCTCGGGTAATAGGCTGCCGGTCGCAGGTGTTCATCCAGCACCAGGACGCTAGGTGCATAAATTGAGTTGTTCTTGCTGATGCTGCTCAGTGTGACTTCCAGCGAACCGCGATCGGCCGGCAGCGTATAGGCGGCGATAGCGCCCTGAATATCGCCCTGATTAACTTGCGGGCTGACATTATCCAGTTTCACCTCCTGGCTGACCGGCGGCACCAGCGGTTGCCATGGCAGGCTTTGCAGCGTGCTGGCACTAATAGCTGGAGCGATGGATACATTGGCCGGCGTATCGGCATTGGCCACCAGTGGCGCACCCACGGCAAGAGCCAGTGACAGGCATAGAGACAGCAGATTCTTTTTCATTGTTATACCCCAAGGTAACCGACGCGGCTCAGGCAAGAGAGACAATGTCGGCGAATACAGGTTGGGGAGAGCGGTTGGCTCCCCCCGTTATCTCATTACCACCAGATTTCCATCTGTGCGCCGAAGGTGACTTCATCGTCATTGCCACGGCTGAAGCTGTGCATGCTGGTGTCGTTATACGCGGTGCCAGCTTTCAGAGCCGGATTGCCCTCTGCGTCGCTGGACGTAGCGTAGCCCCATTTCTCATCCCACTTGGCGTAGGTCGCAAATACGCGGATAGCCGGGCGTGACCAGATGCTGTTGCCCGCCTGCCACTGTTGCGCCAGGGTGACCTTGTACTGGCCGTTGCGATCGCCGGTACGCTGAGATTTCACGTTGTCGTAACCGGCTTCCAGCAGAGTGCTCATGATTGGCGTCCATTTGTACATTGGGCGCACGCCCACGGTGTACCAGGTGCTGCCGTTGTTGTTGTCGCGATCGATGTCCTGGAACATGGCGACATACATCATCGCCCATTGATCGTTGAAGTCGATGGCACCGTGATCCAGCACGCGGATCATCTTGCCGTTGTTGTCGATGGTTGAACCCAGGCTACGGCCGTTGTTCTGTGAGGTCATCGAATCGGTGGCGTATTGCAGCACGAACTTGTTGTAGCCGGTCAGGATGCTCTGGGTATGTTCCGCAGTTACCAACCAGCCGTCTTTACTGGCACCGTCAGCCAGGTGGTAGCCGTCCTGCGCGTTAGCCCGACCATAGTCCAGACCCAGCTCCAGGGTACCGCCCGGGTTCAATTCCAGACCGGCCAGACGCACGTCGAAGGTGTCATTGACGGTTGGGCGTTGGTCCAGTTCATTATCCAGATAACCGTAAGAACCACCGGATTCGGAGTTACGGGTCACGGCAGCAGACAGCTTGCCGAAGCCCAGATCGATATTTTCCAGACCGGCACCCGGACCGGAGATATCCCAGTAGTAGAAGTCAATCATGTGAACATCATGACGCTGATAGAAGCGCTTACCGGCCCACATATTGGCACCCGGCAGCCAGTCGATCAGGTTTTTACCCTGCACGTTCACTTCACGGAAGCCTGGCGTCACGTCTTCCCAATCGGAACGTTGTGAAACCGAGTAAGCCAGGTTGGTATCGAAGTAGAAGCTTTTGTCGCCCTCTTTCCACACTTCCTGACCCAGCTTCAGTTCGGCGTAGGTTTCACACTCGTTACCGAGACGGTATTTGCTGTCGGCGCCGGTGGCCTTGAAGCACTGTTGCTCACCACCACTGCCGGTCCAGCCAATGCCGGAACGGGCATAGCCTTTAAAATCAAGGGCCATAGCCTGAGTGGTGAGAACACCAGCGGCGATTGCCAGTGCCAGAGGAAGTTTGCGCAGAGTAGTCATCATTATTCTCCTGTTATACAGACTGTGATGCTTTAAACGCCCGGCTCCTGGTGCAGCCGTTTACATGCCGTACCGTCTTCACGGAACAAATGGCAGCGGTGAGGCGGCAGGCCAATAGCGAATGTTGCACCTTCTTCTACCAGCACCACGTCGTTCTGGCGGTAAACCAGGTTTTGACGAATTGCCGGGATTTGGATGTGGATTTGCGTCTCGTTGCCGAGTTGCTCCACCACCTGTACGTCACCGGTCAGCCGAACTTCAGAGGCCTCACCAGGCAACAGATGCTCCGGGCGAATGCCCAGTGACATATTCGAGCCGGCCTGCACCTGCGTGCCTTCCACCGGTAACCACACCAGTTGATTGTTAGGCAGTTCAACCTGGACCTGTTGCGGCTCTACGGCGGTCACTTTGACCGGCAGGAAGTTCATTTTCGGCGATCCGATAAAGCCGGCGACAAAGCGGTTGGCTGGATAGTGGTACAGCTCCAACGGCTTGCCGATCTGAGCGACGCGCCCGGCATCCAGCACCACGATTTTGTCGGCCAGCGTCATCGCTTCGACCTGATCGTGGGTAACGTAAATCATGGTGCGCTGCAGGCGCTTGTGCAGGCGGGAGATCTCAATGCGCATCTGTACCCGTAACGCGGCGTCGAGGTTGGACAGCGGCTCATCAAGCAGGAACACGTCCGGTTCCGCCACCAGCGTACGGCCGATCGCCACCCGCTGACGCTGCCCACCGGACAGCGCTTTTGGCCGCCGGTCGAGCAGATGGGCCAGTTGCAGTACTTCCGATACCTGATTGACCCGCTGATTTATTTCCGCTTTTTTAGCCCCTGCCAACTTCAGGCCGAACGACATGTTGTCGGCCACCGACAAGTGCGGATACAGCGCGTAAGACTGGAATACCATGCCGATGCCGCGCTCGGAGGGCGGCACCTCATTCATACGTTTATCGCCGATCATCAGCTCACCGGAGGTGATGTCCTCCAGCCCGGCGATCATGCGCAGCAGCGTCGATTTGCCGCAGCCCGATGGCCCGACAAACACCACAAACTCGCCGTCATTGATCGTCAGATTGACGTCTTTGGAAATCACCGTTTCGCCGAAAGCCTTATAAACGCTGCGCAATGTGACGCTAGCCATGCGTTACTCCCCTGCTTTCGCAGTTAACATTTCGTGTAAAAATGGCGGACGCAAAACCCGCCAAAACCCATTGATGACCCTCTTGCTGCGCACCGTGCTGCCAAGCCAGTGGCAAGGTCGCCTCAGACGGTGCGGCCGCCTGAGTATAAGGCTGCAGGTTAATCAGCGCTTCAAGGCATTGATCCTGATGGGTAATAAGTAATCTAACTACACCATTACTCTGGCTGACCGCGCTCAGTTCCCCCTGCTGGATCACCGCTAAACGGCGCAGCGCCAGCAAGGACTGGCAGTAACGCAAGGTGGAGTAGTGGTCATGCTGTTGGCGACTGATAGCCAGCGCGCGATGTTCGATCGCCACCTGCTGATACCAGTGGATTTCACCGGCGGTCACTTGCTCAGGGGCTTCATGCCATGGCATCGGCGTTTGCGCGCCGAGCGGATCCTGCAGAGCGGCGGCATGCGGCAAGCCCAGCTCTTCCCCCTGATACAGGCAAATGGGCGCGGGCAGCATTGCCAGCAGCGTCAAAAAGGCATCGGCGGAGCGCAAGTTGCCCTGCCCCCAGTGGCTGACCACCCGAGGCTGGTCGGCATCACCGGTGCTCCACAGGCTTTCTGCCAACGTGGTGCGGCGAGTATTCAACACCTCAACCAGCCTCTCCACGCTGAAGGGTACGACCTCCAACGCCAGTGGGCTGCGCAGATACTGTTGCGGAGCAGCGGCGCGACGAATGTGGTTTGGCCCGTCGCAGTACCACAGAGCCAACCCCTGGGCATCGACCGCCGCTTCCTCCTGGGCCGCCAAGCCCTGTGGCAACACCAGGCCGTCAATCGATAGCGTGCTCAAATAGGGCAAGGCCGCAATCATGCCGTGAGTGTCGCCCATACCATCCCCGTTTCCATCACGGAAACTGACCGGATGGATCCGGTACAGGGTGGGGTGAGTGGCGGTAGGCATTGGCGACATAAATCCGGTTCCCTGCTGCTCATGGCGATGAAAATCAATGTGGCCGATAGTGCGGTAAACCCCACAAAGGGTAATCATCCGTAACAGGATTTTTCATGGGGGAGGAGATGGGAGGATGAGGGAACGACCGCGGCGGTGAGAAGTTCCACGCTTAAGACAAATCTGTGATCTGTCTGGCAAAAATCGTCCCCCTATTTTGTGTCTGACGCCACAGAATAGAGAGCAATGTTAACTGGATCACACTACGTAGGCGTGGGGCGTAGAGGGGGGGAGGATGAGAATGTGTCGCTTTGTGACCCACTATTACCGCGAAACCTCTCTCCTTGATTTACATGCCCATAAAAAAGAAGGATTGGATTATGACTCGCAGCTTTACCATCGCCCATACGCTGGTGCTTTCCGCTCTGACCACCTTGGTGCTTTCTTCTTCCGCCTTTGCCAAGATCGAGGAAGGGAAACTGGTTATCTGGATCAACGGCGATAAAGGCTATAACGGCCTGGCCGAAGTCGGCAAAAAATTTGAGAAAGACACCGGCATTAAAGTCACTATTGAGCACCCGGACAAGCTGGAAGAAAAATATCCGCAGGTAGCCGCCACCGGCGACGGACCGGACATCATCTTCTGGGCTCATGACCGCTTTGGCGGCTACGCGCAGTCGGGCCTGCTGGCCGAAATCCATCCTTCCAAAGCCTTCCAGGACAAACTGTTCCCCTTCACCTGGGACGCAGTGCGCTACGACGGCAAACTGATCGGCTACCCGATCGCGGTAGAAGCGCTGTCGCTGATTTATAACAAAGACCTGATCAAACAGGCGCCAAAAACCTGGGAGGAGATCCCGGCGTTGGACAAAGAGCTGCGCGCCAAAGGCAAGAGCGCCATCATGTGGAACCTGCAGGAACCCTACTTCACTTGGCCGATTATTGCCGCCGACGGCGGTTATGCCTTCAAGTATGAGAACGGCAAATACAACATCAAGGACGTTGGCGTCGCCAACGCCGGTTCACAGGCCGGCCTGCAGTTCATCGTCGATCTGGTGAAAAACAAACAGATCAACGCCGATACCGATTACTCGATTGCCGAAGCCGCCTTCAACAAAGGCCAGACCGCAATGACCATCAACGGCCCTTGGGCGTGGGCAAACATCGAGCAAAGCAAAATCAACTACGGCGTTACCCTGCTGCCGACCTTCAAAGGCAAGCCTTCCAAACCTTTCGTCGGCGTACTGACCGCCGGGATCAACGCCGCCAGCCCGAACAAAGAACTGGCGACCGAATTCCTGGAAAACTACCTGCTAACCAACGAAGGGCTGGCGGACGTCAACAAGGACAAACCGCTGGGTGCGGTGGCGCTGAAGTCCTATCAGGAGCAACTGGCGAAAGATCCAAAGATTGCCGCCACCATGGAGAACTCACAGAACGGCGAAATCATGCCTAACATCCCGCAGATGAGCGCCTTCTGGTATGCCGAACGCAGTGCGGTTATCAACGCCGTCAGTGGTCGCCAGACGGTGAAAGCCGCGCTGGATGACGTGCAAACTCGTATTACCAAGTAACACACTATGTTGTGCGGGGTACAGACAGGTACCCCGCTGTGGCTTCACAGAAAGGAACGCCCTATGCAATTAGCTCACGCCGGTTCACCTGCGCGCAAAAAGTCGAAGTGGTGGCAGAGTGACATACTGAAATGGCTGGTTATCGGCCTGTTCAGCCTGGTAACCTGCTACCTGATTGTGTTGATGTATGCACAGGGTGAATACCTGTTTGCCATTCTGACGCTGATTCTGGTCAGCGCCGGGCTTTACGTCTTCGCCAACCGTCGTGCCTACGCCTGGCGCTACGTTTACCCTGGCATCGCCGGCATGGGGCTGTTTGTCCTGTTTCCGCTGATTTGCACCATCGCCATCGCCTTTACCAACTACAGCAGCACCAATCAGCTCACCTTTGAGCGTGCCCAGTCGGTGCTGATGCAGCGTCAGTTCCAGACCGGCAAGACCTTTACCTTCGGCCTGTATCCAGCGGAAAATCAACGCTGGCTTCTGCAGCTAACTCACCCGGACAGCGGTCGGCAGCTGATTTCCCAGCCTTTCAGCTTTGATGCCAACGCACCGCAAACGCTGAAGCTGGTCGAAGAAAGCGCCGAACAACCGGCAGGCGAACGCGCTACGCTGCGAGTGATCACGCAAAACCGTCAGGCACTGAGCCAACTGGTGGCACAGTTACCGGACGGCGGCGAGCTGCGTATGAGTTCTCTGCGCCAGTTTTCCGGTACCAGCCCGCTTTACGCTCTGGATAAGGACAGCAATGCGCTGACCGACCAACAGACCCACATTCAATACCGACCCAACCCGGAGATTGGCTTTTATCAGGCGGTGAATGCCGACGGCAATTGGGCTAAAGAAACCCTTAGTCCGGGATACACCGTCACCATTGGCGGAAAAAACTTCCTGCGCGTGTTGCAGGACGAAGGTATCAAAAAGCCGTTCGTGTCGATCTTCATCTGGACCATCGTGTTCTCGGTGCTGACCGTGATCCTCACCGTGGCCGTGGGCATGGTGCTGGCCTGCGTGGTGCAGTGGGAAGCGCTGAAAGGCAAAGCCGTGTATCGCGTTATGCTGATACTGCCCTACGCGGTACCGTCGTTTATTTCGATTCTGATTTTCAAAGGGTTGTTTAACCAAAGTTTCGGTGAAATCAACATGATGCTCAGCCATCTGTTCGGTATCAAACCGGCCTGGTTCAGCGATCCCATTACCGCCAAGAGCATGATTCTGATCGTCAACACCTGGCTGGGTTATCCGTACATGATGATCCTGTGCATGGGGCTGTTGAAAGCGATCCCCGACGATCTGTACGAAGCCTCGGCAATGGACGGCGCCACCCCGATGCAGAACTTTTTCCGCATCACTCTCCCGTTATTGATCAAGCCGCTGACGCCGTTGATGATTGCCAGTTTCGCCTTTAACTTTAACAACTTCGTCTTGATTCAACTGTTGACCAACGGCGGGCCGGACATGATCGGCACCACCACGCCGGCCGGTTATACCGACCTGCTGGTCAGCTACACCTACCGCATTGCCTTTGAAGGCGGCGGCGGGCAGGACTTCGGTCTGGCGGCCGCGATTGCCACGCTGATCTTCCTGCTGGTAGGCGCTCTGGCGATCCTGAATCTGAAAGCCAGCAAGATGAACTTCGACTAGGGAGAAAAATAATGGCTATGGTCCAACCCAAATCCCAGCGTCTACGTCTGTGGATAACCCATGCTCTGATGCTGTGCTTTATCGCCCTGATCATGTTCCCGCTGCTGATGGTCGTCACTATCTCGCTGCGGTCTGGCAACTTCGCCACCGGCAGCCTGATACCGGAACAAATTTCCTGGGATCACTGGCGGTTGGCGCTCGGCATGAGCGTGACGCACGCCGACGGCAGCGTCACCCCACCGCCATTCCCGGTCCTGCTGTGGCTGTGGAACTCGATCAAGATCGCGGTGATCACCGCCATTGGCATCGTCACGCTTTCTACCACCTGCGCCTATGCCTTTGCTCGCATGCGTTTTCGCGGTAAAAGCACGCTGCTGAAAAGCATGCTGATTTTCCAGATGTTCCCGGCGGTATTGTCACTGGTGGCGCTGTACGCCCTGTTCGATCGCCTGGGTCAGTACATTCCGTTTATCGGCCTGAACACCCACGGCGGGGTAATTTTCGCCTATATGGGCGGCATCGCGCTGCACGTCTGGACCATCAAGGGCTATTTCGAAACCATCGATAACTCTCTGGAAGAGGCGGCGGCACTAGACGGGGCCAGCCCGTGGCAGGCTTTCCGTTTGGTGCTGCTGCCGCTGTCAGTACCGATTCTGGCGGTGGTGTTTATTCTGTCATTCATCGCCGCTATCACCGAGGTGCCGGTGGCTTCACTGCTGCTGCGCGACGTCAACAGCTATACGCTGGCAGTTGGGATGCAGCAATATCTGAACCCGCAGAACTATTTGTGGGGCGACTTTGCCGCTGCGGCGGTGCTGTCGGCAATTCCAATAACCGCCGTCTTCCTGCTGGCGCAGCGCTGGCTGGTCGGTGGCCTGACGGCCGGTGGGGTGAAAGGTTAGTTTTGTGCCACTGCAATGCGATTGATGTACTTCGTTCTATAACCTGTGTCTTCGGCGGCCCCTTACGGGCCGCCATTTTTATGTCATTTATTCTCGTTTTAAGCGGTCGGTATTCGCCAGATAAAGCGTCACCACCAGTAACAAGATCGCGGCAGAATAAATTAACGTGTCTATTGGATTTTCATGATCCACGATGATCAAACGAATAATCGCGGTAATACCGATATAAATAAAGTAGCGCAGAGGGAAGTGATAACCCGATTCAAAATACTTCACAATCAAAGCGATAAATTCAAAGTAGAGAAAGTAAATCACTATCCCTTCAATCAGCAAATAGGACGTCGACTCCTCGTTGTTTACAAATAAGACTTGCGCCAAATGAATGGTCTCTTTCACCAAAAAGACGATCAGGATCGCCGCCAGCAGCAACAGTCCCACGTTCAACACCCGTTGCAACCCCTTGGCGATCATCACCGAGCGAGAGGTTTTTGCCATAAATATTCCCCATCAATACCACTGTAGTTATTCGCGCATCCTAACATAGGCATTATCTTAAAAATTAACATCTGCGCAGGGTCTAAAAAAAATAAGTATTATTCAAACAGTTACATTTTAATGTTTCATATGGATATATTTGTAGCAAATTGAAATGTCCACTATGATGGGTTATAGATCTTTACATAAAACAAACAACTCGAATTAACAAGGGAATATTTATGCGCGCTAAACTTAACGGACTGGTCGCCGCAGGCTTGTTTACCTGTGCATTGGGCGGTCATGCCAGCGGATTGGTAACCCCTGATAATGACCTGCGTAATGACCTCGCCTGGCTGTCCGACCGTGGCGTCATCAACGTTAGCCTGTCCACCTGGCCACTGAGCCAGGAAGAAATCAGCTCTGTAATTTCACAGGCCAAACCGGTAACCAATACCGAGAAAAACGTTCTCGACCGCGTTCAACGCCGCGTCGGTAACTTAAAAGCCAATATTCGCGTCAGCGGCTATGCAGCCACAGACAAACCTGGCACGCCGCAGGGCTTCGGCCAGAACCAATATGCTGACCAAAGTCTGACTATCGGTGCCGGTGCCAACGGCGAGTTCTGGGACGTGCGACTCCAAGGATCAGTCGAGGGCGATCAACGCGTCAGCGACGGCTCCAAATTCAACCTGAATGGCTCCTATGGTGCAGTGAAAATCTGGAACCAATGGCTGTCCTTCGGTGAGGTATCCCAATGGTGGGGGCCGGGCTATGACGGCAGCCTGATTCGTTCCGATGCCGCACGCCCGGTTGCCGGTTTTATGCTGCAGCGCGCCGACCAATCGCCGTTTGAAACCCCTTGGTTGTCGTGGATTGGCCGTTGGCAGTACCAGCTTACCGCCGGCCAGCTGTCGCAATACACTGCCGTGCCTGATACCAAACTGATTGGCGGTCGTTTTACCATGATGCCGACCAACTTCCTCGAGCTGGGCGCTTCACGCGTCATGATGTGGGGTGGCGATGGCCGTCCGCACTCCTGGAGTTCGTTCTGGGACGGTGTGACCGGTAACGACAACACCGGCGACCCGAAAAACGATCCGGGTAACCAGCTTGGCGGGTTTGACTTCAAGCTGAAAATGCAGCCGCTGATTGGCCTGCCGGTCAGCTTCTACGGCCAAATCACCGGTGAAGATGAAGCCGGCATGTTGCCGTCGCACAATGCCTATCTTTTAGGTCTGGAAGGTCACCCAGAATGGGGCCCAACCACCATCAACTGGCACATTGAGGGCAGTGATACTCGCTCCAATGGCAATGCCAACAACGTTATGTATAATCACTACATTTACAGAGGCGGCTACTACCAGCAAGGCTACCCACTGGGTCATGCCATGGGTGGCGACGGGCAAATGCTGTCCGGCCGAGTAGAAATGGTGTTGGATGATGGTCAGCGTTGGAGCACCCGCTTGGTGTACGCCAAAGTGAACCCAAATAATCAGTCTATCAACCATGCATTCCCGAAATCCGACACGCTGAAAGGCATTCAGTTGGGCTGGGGCTACAACTTCGACTCGCAGGTCAAGTTCGATACCAGCCTGTGGTACACCGATAACAACGCCAGCACTGCCGATGACGTGGGCGCAGGCATCAGTTTCGAAGTGCCTATCAATCTGTAATCATTCAGATGTAAAAAAACCCGCCGTGGCGGGTTTTTTATTGGCATCAATTCGGGGTAGTACTTAACGCCATTCTTTAAAGCGGTTGATCAGCGCATTGGTTGAGCTGTCATGGCTGCTGACCGCTTCATCACCCGCCAACTCCGGCAAGATGCGGTTAGCCAGCTGTTTGCCCAGCTCCACGCCCCACTGGTCGAAGGTGAAGATGTTCAGGATCGCGCCCTGGGTGAAGATCTTGTGTTCATACAGAGCAATCAGGCTGCCCAGGCTGAACGGGGTAATCTCACGCAGCAGGATGGAGTTGGTCGGACGGTTGCCTTCAAACACCTTGAACGGCGCCACGTGCTTGACCTCTTCCGGCGTTTTGCCCTGTGCAGCAAACTCGGCCTCTACCACCTCCAGCGATTTACCAAACGCCAGCGCTTCGGTCTGTGCGAAGAAGTTCGACAGCAGTTTGGCGTGGTGGTCGCTCAGCGGGTTGTGGCTGATGGCCGGTGCGATAAAGTCGCAAGGCACCAGTTTGGTCCCCTGATGGATCAACTGGTAAAACGCGTGCTGACCGTTGGTGCCTGGCTCGCCCCAGATGATCGGGCCGGTCTGGTAATCCACCGGGTTGCCGTTGCGATCGACATACTTACCGTTGGATTCCATGTTGCCCTGCTGGAAGTAAGCAGCAAAACGATGCATGTACTGGTCGTAAGGCAGGATAGCTTCGGTTTCTGCACCGAAGAAATTGTTGTACCAGATACCAATCAGCGCCAGCAGCACCGGCAGGTTTTTCTCTGCCGGGGTTTGTGCAAAGTGTTGGTCCATCGCATGCGCGCCACTCAGCAGCTGTTCAAAGTTATCAAAGCCCAGTGACAGGGCAATCGACAGACCAATCGCCGACCATAGGGAATAACGACCGCCGACCCAATCCCAGAATTCGAACATGTTGGCAGTATCGATACCGAACTCACCCACCGCTTTGCCGTTGGTCGACAGCGCCGCGAAATGCTTCGCCACGTGTTTTTGATCGCCAGCAGTGCTCAGGAACCAGTCGCGCGCGCTGTGGGCGTTAGTCATGGTTTCCTGGGTAGTGAAGGTCTTGGACGCCACCAGGAACAGGGTGGTTTCCGGGTTCAGTGGCTGCAGTGTTTCGGCGATGTGAGTGCCGTCAACGTTGGAGACAAAATGCATATTCAGGTGGTTTTTGTATGGGCGTAGCGCCTCGGTCGCCATATAAGGGCCGAGATCGGAACCGCCGATACCGATGTTCACCACGTCGGTAATGGCTTTGCCGGTGTAACCTTTCCAGTCACCGCCAATCACGCGGTCGCAGAACTGTTTCATTTTGGCCAGCACCGCATTCACTTCCGGCATCACGTCTTTGCCGTCCACGATAATCGGGGTATTGCTGCGGTTGCGCAGAGCAACGTGCAGCACCGCACGATCTTCGGTACGGTTGATTTTCTCACCGGCAAACATGGATTTGATCGCGCTTTGCAGATCGGTTTCTTTCGCCAGTGCCTGCAGCTTCTCCAGGGTCTCCGCGCTAATGCGGTTTTTAGAGTAGTCCACCAGCATCTGATCGTTGAAGGTGGCAGAGAACTTGGAGAAACGCTCTTTGTCCTGAGCAAACAGATCGCTGATCTGTACATCTTTCATCTGTTCGAAATGTTGCTGCAGGGCTTGCCAAGCAGCGGTTTGACTAGGATTGATATTTTTCATAGCAACACTCTTAGGCTTGAGAATAAAGATGACGTGGTTGTCCGATTGTAGCCTGTTCGACTGTGATTATGATCTCTTTTCTTGCGATAGGCGCTAACGATCAAACGCTGCCGCATCGTTTCAGCTCTTCCCCTATACTTTTGGATAACAGCCTGTTATCAGGGTGAGTTAACTGTCACCAAACTGTGTCAGATTATCACCACGTCATTGACGTAATTAGGCTAAGGATGCGCGCCAATCAGGCTGCGGTTTGAAACACGAAGGACATTACTATGGAATTATCTGCCCCGTTGATGTTGGTGGTTATTGGATTGAGTTCGCTGCTGGCGCAGTGGCTGGCCTGGCTATTACGCCTGCCGGCGATCCTGCCGCTGCTGGTGTTTGGCGTGGTGCTGGGCCCGGTGGTACATCTGGTCCAGCCGGACGCGCTGTTTGGCAATTTGCTGTTCCCACTGGTGTCGTTGTCGGTGGCCATTATTCTGTTCGAAGGCGCGCTGACGCTGCGGGTCGAGGAAATACGTGGCCTGGGTGGCGTGGTACGCAACCTGGTGACCATCGGCATGCTGATGACCTTCTTGGTGATTGGCGTGGCCTGCTGGTGGCTGCTGGACTTTCCCCCCGAATTGGCGGCGCTGATCGGCGCAGTCACCGTGGTCACCGGCCCGACGGTGATCGCCCCGCTGATGCGGGTAGTGCGGCCCAACGCCAATATCAACCAGGTGCTGCGCTGGGAAGGGATAGTGATCGACCCGGTCGGCGCTATCTTCACCCTGCTGGTGTTTGAATTTATCGTTCTGAAACAGCATTCGGAGTCTTATACCCACCTGTTCTACACCCTGGGCATTACCGCCGCCGTCGGCCTGATGGCTGGCGCACTGTTTGGTTACCTGCTGGGCCTGGCGCTGCGCCGTGTCTGGCTACCCCGCTACCTGCAAAACCTAGCGGTGCTGGCAATTATGCTCACCGCTTTTGGCGTATCCAACGCCATTGCCGACGAGTCCGGCCTGCTGACCGTCACGGTGATGGGGATCTGGCTGGCCAATATGCGCGATGTCGATACCAGCGACATCCTGGCGTTTAAGGAAGAACTGTCGGCGATCCTGATTTCGGCGCTGTTTATCATTTTGGCAGCACGGCTTGATATCCAGGCGCTGTGGAATATGGGCTGGCCGCTGCTGGGCCTGCTGTTGGTGGTGCAGTTTATCGCCCGGCCGCTGTGTATTGCGGTATCGACCTGGCGCTCCTCCCTGCACTGGCGCGATCGGCTGCTGCTGTGTTGGATCTCGCCACGCGGCATCGTCGCCGCGGCGGTCAGTTCGCTGTTCGCCCTGACCTTGCAACGCAGCGGTTACCCAGGGGCCGATCGGCTGGTGACAGTAGTGTTCGCCGTGATCATCGGTACCGTGGTGCTACAAAGCCTGACCAGTAGCCTGATGGCGCGCTGGTTGCGGGTACAGCAGCAAAAACCGCGCGGCGTGCTGATTGTCGGTGCCAACAGCGTGGCACGCATGCTAGCGCAGGCGTTGATCAAAATGAATATCCCGGTGCTGGTCACCGACAGCAGTTGGGAATATTACCGCCAGGCACGCATGGAGGGCATCCCCGCCTATTATGGGCATGCTTACTCCGAGCATGCCGAGAACTATCTTGATCTCAGCGATACCGCGCAGGTGCTGGCACTGTCGCCCAACCGCCATCAAAATGCGCTGGCGGTCTACCACTTCGGCCATATTTTTGGTGAGGGAAAGGTGTTCGCCATCCGTTCCGGCGCACCGTTGAAAGGCCGAGGCAACAGTGGGGAAAGCTCTCGCTTTCGTCGGCATGAAGTTTTATTTAATCAAGAAGCCACCTACGCCCGCTTGAGCAGTCTGATCGCCCATGGCGCCACCATCAAAGCCACCAAGCTGAACGAAAACTTTGGCTGGCTGGAATATATTGAAAAAAATCAGGGGATTATTCCGTTATTCAGCCAACGGGAGGATGGCGCACTGCACCCCATCGGAAACGGTTTCGTTCCGGCGATGCCCTGTACGCTGATTGCACTGGTACAAGATGAAAATCCCTCAACGTCCGGACGTTGACAGCAGCGTGATTACCGGCTATTCCTAACAGCCTACTTGCGCACCCGGTGTGCAAGCCAGAAGAGGTGCGTCGCCCAGGTAGAGTGTCAGAGGAGCCGTTGTCCAATGACGGCACTTGAGGGGGAGCGACGCCGAGGTAAGGTGATGTGCGGCATTCATCGTATCGACTACAGGGGCTGAATCCCCTGAGTTGTCACCAGGGATTGTCCGTAGGGGCAATCAGCAAGGTGGGGCGCTTCTGGGTGTATCGTAGCCTTAACCTCTACGTCTGCCCCCTGCTTATCGCTCCTCCCTTGTGCCAAGGCTATGAAAAAAGCGCTCTCTGAATAGAGCCACCCTGACACGAGGTTTTTACATGAACCAAGCAGCACCCCAGAATTCCACCGTTGTCGCCAAATTCGGCGGCACCAGCGTTGCTGACTACGAAGCCATGAACCGCAGCGCCGACGTCGTACTCGCCAATCCGGACGTACGCCTGGTGGTCTTGTCCGCTTCTGCAGGCGTCACCAACCTGTTGGTGGCTCTGGCCGAAGGCAGCGATGCCGACAAACGCCATTTCCAGCTCGATGAAATCCGTCGTATCCAATACGCTATCCTTGATCGTCTCGACAATCCGGCGGTTGTGCGCGAAGAAATCGACCGCATGCTGGAAAACATCGCCATGCTATCCGAAGCGGCATCGCTGGCAAATTCAGCGGCATTAACCGACGAACTGGTCAGCCATGGCGAACTGATGTCTACCCTGCTGTTTGTGGAGATCCTGCGTACTCGCAAGGTGCAGGCGGAATGGTTTGACGTGCGAAAAGTAATGCACACCGATGACCACTTCGGGCGTGCCACACCGGACAGTGCAGCACTGAGTCAATTAGCCCAATCGCTGCTCAAACCGCGTCTGCAAGAAGCGCTGGTGGTCACCCAGGGCTTTATCGGCAGCGAGCCGAAAGGCCGTACCACTACGCTGGGCCGTGGCGGCAGCGATTACACCGCCGCCCTGCTGGGTGAAGCGCTGAGCGTCAGCCGGGTGGATATCTGGACCGACGTGCCGGGCATCTACACTACCGATCCTCGCGTGGTTCCGGCGGCTAAACGCATTGACCGAATTACCTTCGAAGAAGCGGCAGAAATGGCGACCTTCGGTGCGAAAGTATTGCACCCGGCGACCCTACTGCCAGCCGTGCGCTGCGATATTCCGGTGTTTGTCGGCTCAAGCAAAGATCCGGCCGCCGGGGGCACCCTGGTGTGTAATACCACCGAGAATCCACCGCTGTTCCGCGCGCTGGCGTTGCGCCGCAAGCAAACCCTGCTGACACTGCACAGCCTCAACATGCTGCACGCACGCGGTTTCCTGGCCGAGGTGTTCAACACTCTGGCACGCCATAATGTCTCTGTGGATCTGATCACCACTTCCGAAGTCAGTATCGCGCTGACCATGGACACTACCGGCTCTACCAACACCGGTGGTAGCCCGCTGACCACCTCGTTGCTGACCGACCTGTCATCACTGTGTCGAGTGGAAGTGGAAGAAAACCTGGCGCTGGTGGCGTTGATTGGCAACAAACTTTCCCAGGCCTGCGGCGTCGGCAAGGAAGTGTTTGGCGTGCTCGATCCGTTCAATATCCGCATGATTTGCTACGGCGCCAGCAGCTATAACCTGTGCTTCCTGGTCCCCGGCAACGACGCCGAGCAAGTGGTACGCACCCTGCATCACAATCTGTTCGAATAGTTTTATTAATACCTGCGCTAATAGGCGTATATCGTCGCAGTCAATTTGGGTTCGGACAGCGCACAGGAACCGGAGCGTACGCAAAGTACGTGAGGATTCCGAGCACTGCCCGGGCTCAAAGTGGCCAGTAAGATAGCCTACTAACTGAAGGAAAACCTCATTCATGCTGGCACGATTTACCCGATTATTCCCCTTGTGGGCGGTGCTGCTCGCCGTCGCCGCCTACTTCACCCCCACCACCTTTACCGGTATCGGCCCCTACGTCAGCCCGCTGCTGATGTTGATCATGTTCGCCATGGGCGTCACGCTGCGGCTGGATGACTTCAAGCGCGTGCTGTCGCGACCAGGCCCGGTAGCCGCCGGGATCTTTCTGCATTATCTGATCATGCCGCTAGCCGCCTGGCTGCTGGCGATGCTGTTCCACATGCCGCCGGATCTTTCCGCCGGCATGGTGCTGGTTGGCAGCGTGGCCAGCGGCACCGCTTCCAACGTCATGATCTATCTGGCAAAAGGTGATGTAGCACTGTCCGTCACCATCTCAGCGGTTTCCACTCTGGTGGGCGTTTTCGCCACGCCGCTGCTGACCCGCTTATACGTCGATACCGAGATCAGCGTCGATGTGATGGGCATGCTGCTGAGCATTCTGCAGATCGTGGTGATCCCGATTGGTCTGGGGTTGATCGTCCATCACACCTTTACCAAAACCGTCAAACGCATTGAGCCTATTTTGCCGGCGCTGTCGATGGTGTGCATTTTGGCGATCATCAGTGCCGTAGTGGCAGGCAGCCAAAGCCATATCGCCTCAGTCGGGCTGGTGGTGATCATCGCGGTGATCCTGCATAACGCCATCGGGCTGCTGAGCGGTTACTGGGGCGGCAAGCTGTTTGGCTTTGACGAGTCCACCTGCCGTACGCTGGCGATTGAAGTCGGCATGCAGAACTCCGGGCTGGCGGCAACGCTGGGCAAAATTTACTTCTCACCGCTGGCCGCGCTGCCGGGCGCCCTGTTCTCGGTGTGGCATAACCTGTCCGGTTCGCTGCTGGCGGGTTACTGGTCCGGTCGGCCAATCGGCAAAAAATAATCTCATCCTGGGGCGCAAATGACTGCGCCCCAACCTTCTGCGAAATTTCGTATTTCCCACTGGTCGGATTGTCAGAATTACCCTCACCCTCTATTATCCTAGGACAAAATAAAAATTCAGATACTTCCAATCCGTGCCGATAAGATTTAAATAACGGAAAAGTTAATTACTTATTTAGTTAATTAACTCAACGGAACTGAAAATTAAAACAAGCAGCCTAATTATTATTTAGATATATACCCATCGTCTTAATTTGCCTGCGGCAAATCGAGATATCGCAATGTGCTTGTCGCTCGCTGTTTCGGGCCGGCCTCTGGCCGTCCGTTTCTTGACCTCATGGATTGAGCAGGCCACCCCGCTGGCTTCTCATAATGGATTAAAATGATTAAAAAAACCGCCGCCCTGGTGCTGCTGTTCAGCACTGCGCTCCCCGCCGCTACCCTGCCGGAAATGGAGCATTTTTCGCCGATGGGCGAATCACGCCGCGCCCTGCAAGACGGCACGCGTGAGGTGAATCAGCAGATAGAGCAACGACGCTATCAACAGCTTAAACAACAGCAATTACTGGCAGACCCCGAACCCGCGCCCCCGACATTGCCGCGTTCAGCCCAATGTTTGCCGATTGATGGCGTCTATCTGCAAGGCATTACCCTGTTGTCTGAGAAAGATTTGGCGGCGCTCAGTGCACTGCCACCACGTTGCATCAGCAGTAATGACATCAACCGTCTGACGCGCGAATTAACCCGTTTATACCTTGATAAAGGCTATATCACCGCCCGCGTACAGTTTATTCGCCCTAATGCCGAAGGGGAATTGGGTCTGCGGGTCATCGAAGGATTTATCGAGAAAATAGAGGGTGGCGATCGTTGGGTTAACAGCAAATTATTATTCCCCGGACTGGAAGGCCAACCGCTGAAATTAATCCAGCTCGATCAGGGATTGGATCAGGCCAATCGTTTGCAATCGAACAAAACTCGCCTGGATATATTACCGGGCAACCAAACCGGCGGCTCTATTATTCGGTTGCATAACCAACATACCAAGCCCTGGCTGCTATCCGCCACCCTGGACAATTACGGCCAGAAAAATACCGGCCAGTGGTTGGCTCGCAGCACGGCAACGCTGGACAGCCCGTTTGGGCTGTCGGACTTTGTCAGCCTGAACGTCGCCGGTACCTTGAAAGACCCGTCGCAGCGCTATAACCGCGCCTATACCCTGCTCTATTCCCTGCCCTATGGCGCTTTTACCTTCAGCGGTTTTGCCAGCTATTCGCAATACATGAACCGCCAGCAGTTGGTTTTCAACAGCTATAAGCTGCACGGCCAGACCCAGCAATACGGCCTGCGCGGCGATTATGTGTTCTACCGCGATCGCGATCAAATCAACGCCCTGAGCGGCCAACTGACCCATAAACGTATCAATAACTACTTCGACACCGTGCGCATCAGCCTCGGCAGCCCGACGCTCAGCCTGTTCGAACTGGGGGTGAATCACCTGCAGATCCTGCCTGCCGGGCTAGTCAGCGCCAACCTCAGCGTAGAACAAGGATTGCCGTGGTTTGGGGCCGATAGCCACGGCGGTGCCGGCCTGCCCGATGCCCAATTCACCAAAGGCAAGCTGTTCGCCAACCTTACCCAACGCTTCACCCTGGCCGGTTCCGGTTACCAGCTCAGCAACCTGCTGTATGGGCAATATAGCCGCGATCGGCTGCCCGGCGTGGAATGGCTCAGCCTGACCGACCGCAGCGCGATCCGCGGCTTCAGCCGCAGCACGCTGTCCGGCGATAACGGCTGGTACCTGCAAAATACCCTGTCCCGCAGCTTCAACCTGGGCCAAAGCACCCTCACCCCACGCCTCGGCGGCGACGTCGGCCGGGTGCTACCGCGTGACAACCGCCCCTCGGGTTGGCAAAGCAGTGCAGGTTTGAGCGCCGGGGCCACCCTGCGTTATCAGCGGGCCATCATCGACGTCGAGGCCAGCCGAGGCTGGCTACTGTCCAGCCACGCCATGCCGGACGATCCGATCCAGGTGCTGGCCCGCTTCTCGTACACCTTTTAGTCACTTTCTGCAGTACCACACGGCGATATATGGAGATACATGGATGAAAAATAATAACTTCAGGCTTTCGGCGGCGGGTAAGTTGGCCGCTTCACTGGCGATCATTCTCGCTTCACTTGGCAACGGTTACGCCGGCGAGATCGTGGCGGCTAACGGCGCTAACGGCCCCGGCGTTTCCACCGCCGGTAACGGCGCGCAGGTGGTCAATATTGTTACGCCGAATGACCACGGGCTATCGCATAACCAATATCAGGATTTCAACGTCAACCAGCCCGGCGCGGTGCTGAATAACTCGCGCGACCCCGGACTGTCACAGTTGGCCGGTCAGTTGGGGGCCAACCCGAATCTGAACGGCCAAGCGGCCAGCGTGATCCTCAACGAAGTGATCAGCCGCAATCCGTCGCTGTTGCATGGCCAGCAGGAAATCTTCGGCATGGCGGCCGACTATGTGTTGGCCAACCCGAACGGCATCAGTTGCAACGGCTGCGGTTTTATCAATACCAGCCGTTCGTCACTAGTGGTGGGCAACCCGCTGGTGGAAAACGGCATGCTGCAGGGCTACAGCACCCTGGGTAATCGCAACCCCCTGAGTCTGGATGGCAAACTGAACGCCGGTGGCGTGCTGGACTTGATCGCCCCACGCATCGACAGCCGGGGCGAAGTGCTCGTCACACCGGTATTCGATAAGAAAAGCAGAACAATGGTGGCGGATATCAACGCTATCAGCGGTAATAACCGTGTCTCACGCGAGGCGAAAGTGCTCAGCAGCGAGCCCCCCCTGAGCGCGCTGGACAGCTACTATCTTGGCAGCATGCAGGCCGGACGTATCAACATCATCAACACCGCAGCCGGCAGCGGTGTGAAATTGGCAGGCAAACTGCAGGGCAGCGATGAGATCCGGGTGAAAGCCTACGACATCCGTGCAGAAAGCCAGGTTCGTGACGACAGCAGCAACCGCAACAGCGGTAAGAACTACCAAAACTATCGCGGCGGCATCTATATCAACAACCGCAGCACCAGCCAAAAGCTGGCCCGCACCGAGCTGACAGGCAAAAATATCAGCCTGCTGGCCGATAACAGCAACCACCTGACCGCCACCGATATTCGCGGCGAAGAGGTAAATTTGCAGGGTGCCAACCTGACGCTCGACGGTCAGCAACTCAAACAGACTCAGAGACATACCAATGACCAATGGTTCTATTCCTGGCAGTACGACGTCACCCGCGAAAATGAGCAGCACCAGCAGGTCGGCAGCAGCGTCAGCGCCAGCAAAAACGCCACGCTGACGGCCACCGCACAGGATGTGAAGCTGCTCGGGGCCACGGTCGGAGCCGGTAACTCGCTGAAAATCGATGCCAAACGCGATGTACAGATCGCCGGACTGGTCGAGAAGGATAAAACCAGCGAACGCGGCTATCAGCGTAACCATACATCCCGCCTGCGCACCGGCCGTTGGAACAACAGCAATGAAACCGAAAGCCTGAAGGCCAGCGACCTGCATGCCGGTGGCGATTTGACGCTGAGCGCCGGTAATAGCCTAGTGGCACAGGGAGCCAAGGTGTATGCCGCAGGTAACCTGAAGGTCAATGCCAACGATCAGATCAACATCGACGTGCAAAAAACCGCCAATGCCAAATCGGTGCGTGATAATAAAACCTCTTGGGGCGGTATCGGCGGTGGCTCTAACAAAAACAACAGCTACCGCCGTGAGGTCAGCAACGCTTCCGAGCTGACCGCCGACGGCACCCTGTGGCTGAACGGTAAACAGGGCGTGACCATTACCGGCAGCAAGGTAAAAGGCAACCAGGGCGGTTTTGTTACCGCCAGCAATGGTGGCCTGCGGATTGATAACGCGATTAGCACCAATATCGACAAGGTCAATGCCCGCAACGGTACCGTCTTTAACATCACCAGCAGTTCGCAAAAGTCCAACAACAGCCACCAGCAGTCCACCGCCAGTGAACTGGTTTCCGATACCAACCTGCAACTGGTCAGCCAACAGGATACCGACGTGGTGGGCAGCAAGGTCACCAGCACTGGCAAGCTGGACATCCAGGCCGGGGGCAATATCAATGTCAGCGCGGCAGAGCAACAGCAGCGTATTGATGAGCAGAAAACGGCGCTGTCTGTCAACGGCTACGCCAACGAGAAAGGCGATAAGCAATACCGCGCTGGCTTGCGTATTGAACATACCAGCGATAGCGAGAAAACCACCCGCAGCGAGCAACAGTCTTCAATGCTCAGTGGCGGCAGCGTAGCATTGCAAGCGGATAAAGACGTGACCTTCAGCGGCTCCAAACTGGTGACCACTCAGGGTGATGCCAATGTCAGCGGCAACAACGTCGCCTTCCTGGCGGCGAACAACAAGACCACCAGCGACATCGAGCAAACCAAAATTGGCGGTGGGTTCTATTACACCGGCGGCATCGATAAAGTCGGTTCGGGCATCGAAGGCGGCTATAAGAACAGCAAAACTCAGACGCAAAGCAGCAAGGCCGTTACCTCGGGCAGCGACATCAACGGCAATCTGACTATTAACGCCAAAGACAAGCTGACACACCAAGGCGCGCAGCATCAGGTCGCTGGCAAATATCAGGAGGATGCCAACAGCGTTGCCCACCTGGCCACCACTGACAGCAATAGCAGCAACACCCGCAAAATGGAGGTTGGCGTGGATATCGGTGCTAACGTCGATTACAGCGCCATCACCCGTCCGGTTGAGCGTGCAGTGGGCAAAGCCGCCAAGCTGGACGCCAACGGTGTAATCAACGATATCGGCAGCATCGGCTTGCCGAACGTCGGCATCGACGTGGGTGCCAATGGCGGCAGCAGCGAACAGCGCAGCAGTAGCTCGCAGGCGGTGGTCAGCAACATCAAGGCCGGGGAGATTGAGGTTAAAGCTGCCGGGAAACTGCAGGATCGCGGCACTCAATATCAGACTACCCAGGGTAGCGTGACGCTGAAGGCAGACAGCCACCGCAGTGAAGCGGCGGAAAACCACCAGCAGCAGAACCAAAGCGATACCCATGGCAACGCCAGCGTGCGCGTTTACACCAACACCGGCAACGACCTCAACGTCGACGCCAAAGGTGACGGCGGCAACAAGCATAGCGAAAGTCGCGCCAGCCAGGCCGTCACCGGCGGCATCTCCGCAGCCAACGGCATCGACATCCAGGTTAAGCAGGACGCGGTTTACCAGGGCACTTCTCTCGATGCCGGCAAGGGCAAAGCACAGGTGAAAGCCAAAGACGGCAACCTACATTTCGAACAGGCTACCGACCACAGTCACGAGAGCCACAGTGACTTTAATGTCAAAGTGTCGGCCAAAGGCGGATCCACTCCGGAGACCAAAAACTTCGGCGGCGGGCTGGGAGGCGGTCGCAGCCTGGGCGAAAGCGACAGCAGCAGCGCACAGATCAGCAGCATCGGCGGCCAACAGGGCGTGGAGCTGGAAGCCGGTCGTGGGCTGACGCTGCAAGGCAGTCATGTCACCAGTCAGGGCGACGTCACGTTGCAAGCGGGCGACAAGGTGGCGCTACAGGCAGCCAAATCGCACCAGACGCGCAAGGACGATACGCTGTCAGGCAATATCGATCTTGGCGGTAACAGCACCGACAGCGACAAAAAGAGTGCGGGCGGCATTTCCCTCGGCGGCGCATTTGACATCGCCAAGGTCGATGAATCCTCCACCACCCACCAGGGCGGTAAAATCACCGGCGGTGGCGCAGTGAACATTACCGCCAAAGGCACTGGCGACCAGGCACTGCATCTGCAAGGGGCAGAGATCCAGGGCAGCAGCGTCGGCCTGAATACCGAGCATGGCGGTATGGTGCTGGAGTCGGTGCAAAATCAGGAACAGAAAAACAACTGGAACCTCGGGCTGAAAGCGAACGCCAAAGGTGGCCAATCCTTCAACAAGGATGCCAACGGCAAGGTTGACGCCACCAGCGGCAGCGACACCCATACTCTGGGTGCCGGGGTAAAAGTCGGCGTCGATAAGCTGCAGAAAACCACCCAGGGCAACAGCCTGATTAACGCCAACGAAGTGACGATCAACAGCGGTAAAGACACCTCTCTAGCCGGTGCCCGGATCGATGCCGATAACGTACAGGGCAACGTCGGCGGTGACCTGCGCGTCGAGAGCCGTAAAGACAGCGAAAACAGCGTGAAGGTCAATGTGGATGTCGGTCTGAACCACACCAACGATCCGGCCAGCAGCATCACCTCCAAACTGTCGAAAGTGGGCACGCCGCGCTATGCCGATAAAGTGAAAGAGAAGCTGGAGGACGGGATCAACAAGGTTGCTGACGCCACTACCGACAAGTACAACAGCGTGGCCCATCGTCTCTATCCCAAACAGGACACCACCGGCGCGGTTAGCTTCAACAAGGCCGAGGGCAAAGTAACGTTGCCGGAAACTCTGGTGGGTGAAAAAGAACAGGCACCGCTGTGGGATCGCGGCGCTCGCTTCCTCGGCAACAAGCCCAAAGAGAGCCTGACCGGCCCAGCCGGGCTGCAGGGTCTGTTCAAGGTCAAAGCCGACGTGGTCAATAACGATGCGGTGAACGTGCAATCCGCTATCAGCGGGAAAAATGGTGTGGCGCTGAACGTACAGGGCAACACCCAACTGACCGGTGGGAAGATCCGCAGCCAACAGGGTGAAGTAATACTGGGTAACGGCAAACTGGAACAACAGGACGTGGCGGGCAGCCGTTATCAGGGTGGCGGTCACCTTGATGCGGCAGCCTCTGCCGGTGGCCTGCTGGGGATCGTCGGTAAAAGTGTGGCGAATCTGGAGACCCCGATCGGCGGCTATATCAATAGCCAGGCCGCCGATGCCAAGGCAGGTGTTTTTTCGGGTCAATAACTGGTGGTAAATAATCAAAATCAATGCCCCCGGTTCAGCCGGGGGCATTTTTTTACAGTGTGCTCGGGGTGTCCTCCCATTCGCGCTCATCATCCTTCTCATCCTGATCCAGCACGTTATACGCCACTGCGGCGAACAGGGAGTTCAGACGTTTCATGTCACCCAGCAATCCCAGATGCAGCGAACTGGTTTCGATGCTTTGCACGTTCTGTTGGTGCAGGCGATCGACGTGCGCATGCGCGTAGCGGCGATCCAGAATACGGAACCGGTGCTTGGAGCGTCGCAGCCGCTTGGCGCTGGTGAGGTCACCGGACAGGAACACCGACAGGCTTAGCCGCAGGTTGCCAATCAGTCGCTCATACAGCGTGTCCAGCTCCGCCAATCCTTCGGCCGAAAATGCCCGCCGCGCCGCATGTGACTTCGACGCGATATCGCCGGTCATGCGTTCGATGATGTCCCCGGCCTGTTCCAGGTTGAGCGCCATTTCAATGATTTCTGCCCAACGGCGCGAATCTTCTTCGCCCAGATCCTCTTTTTGGATCTGCGCCAGATACAGCTTGATGGCGGTGTACAGCACATCGACGTCATCGTCCAACCGGCGCACCTCTTTATCCTGCCCAATCTTGCCGTGCAGCACTTCGCGGTGCAGGATCATCATATGTTCCACCACGTCCCCCATGCGCAGAGTCTCACGCGCCGCATTGGCTAGCGCCAGCGTCGGCGTATCCAACGCACTGGCATCCAGATGCCGTGGTCGCAAGCGGGGATCGTCAGCCGCCACGTCGGCGATCAGCGTTTCGCACAGCCGCGCCATCGGTCCGGCCAGTGGGATCAGTACCAGGCAGCGGATCAGGTTGTAGAACACGTGGAAATAAATCACCAGCTCTTCGTTGCCACCAGGCAGCCGGGCCATCGCATCGGCCAGGTAAGAGACAAAGGGCAACACCAGCACACAACCGATCAGCTTGAACAGCAGGCTGCCGAGCGCCACCCGACGGCCGGCGGCATTCTGGCCGCTGGTGTTAATCACCGCCAACAGACCGCTGCCAAGATTGGCACCGATCACCAGACACAACGCCACTTTCAGTGAAATCACGCCGGAGGCGGTCAGGGTTGCCGTCAGCAGCACCGCCGCCAGGCTGGAATAGCTGACAATGGCGAACAATGCGCCGGTCAGGGCATCCAGCATCACATCGCCGGTCAATGACGAGAACAGGACCTTCACCCCCGCGCCCTGGGTAATTGGCGTTGCGGCAGCCACGATCAGCTCTAGCGCCAGGACAATCAGCCCCAGACCAATGCACACCCGGCCCATTTGGCCCACCCGAGTTTGCTTGCGGCTGAGAAACAGGAATACGCCGACCAGGATCAGCAGTGGAGACAACCAGGAGAGATCAAAGGTCAGTATTCGCGCCATCAGCGCGGTACCGACGTCGGCACCGAGCATAATCACCAGTGCAGGCGTCAGCCCCACCAGCCCTTGTGCGACGAAAGAAGTCACCAGCAGCGCAGTAGCGTTGCTGCTTTGCACCAGCGCGGTCACGCCGATGCCGGAGATGAACGCCAGCGGCTTTTTCTGCACGCTGTCGCTCAATACCCGACGCAAATTAGCGCCATAGACCCGCATAATCCCCGTGCGCACGATGTGGGTACCCCACACCAACAGCGCCACAGCAGAAAGCAGATGAAGAAGGGTCAACACGGAAAATACGCTCCATAAACGCCAGCAAGGCAACCGTTCTGCCGGGCGTTAAAGAACAGAACAGCGGCAACGGGGGGCAGACTGCCGCTGAAGGGAAGGGAAATTCCGTTTGTCAGCGGGAAAATGTCATGCAACTTCCCGTAATGTAACAGTTTCTAAGTGTAGTCCAATTTCACTGCCGTCGGGCCGCAAATCCTCGACCGAGCGGTTGAGCACGTCGACCAGCAACTCCACACCGCGGGCCTGAATCCGATAGCGCACCACGTTGCCCAACAGGCTGTGGTTGAGGATAGTGGCAGCAATACCCTGCCCGGCAGGCAGTAAAGTCATGGATTCCGGGCGAACAGCCACCTTACCGCGATAAGTGCTGCCGGTCAAAACCGACGCCTGCTCGGCGCTCAGCAGGTTGTAGTTGCCGATAAACCCGGCGGCGAAAACATCGGCCGGTTGGGTGTATAAGGTTTCCGCATCGCCGCTTTGTACAATTTGCCCCTTGTTCATCAGCACAATGCGATCCGACAACGTCAACGCCTCCTCCTGATCGTGGGTGACAAAGATCGCCGTCAGGTTCAGTTCACGCTGGATCCGACGGATCTGTTCGCGCAGGTGTTTACGAATGCGGGCATCGAGTGCCGAGAGCGGTTCATCGAGCAATAACAAGCGCGGACGGGTCACCAGGGATCGCGCCAGCGCCACCCGTTGGCACTGGCCGCCGGAAAGCTGATGCGGATAGCGCCTGGCCAGTTCGGTCAGTTCCACCAGGGCCAGCACCTCCTGTACCCGCTGCTGGATCTGCCCGATCGGCAGCTTTTGCATTTTCAGGCCAAACGCCACATTGCCTTCAACCGTCATGTTCGGGAACAGCGCATAGCTCTGAAACACCATACCGATACCGCGGTTCTGCGGGGATACCGGCACCAGATCCTGCCCCTGCAGCAGGATCTGCCCACTGTCGACCGAAGTCAGCCCGGCCAGACAGCGCAGCAGCGTAGACTTGCCGCAGCCGCTCGGCCCCAGCAACGTGACAAACTCGCCTTCTTCGGCAGTAAAATCGATCTCCTGAAACACCTGGGTCTGCCCATAATGTTTGTTAAGGCGAGTAACGTTGAGATAAGCCATGGGTTAGCCCTTATTTTTATTCAGTAAATTCGCCAACCAGGTGACGATAAGCACCACGGCGAAATATGAAATGACCAGTGCGCTGGTGAAATGGCCACTGCCGTTGCGCATGTTAAACAGGTAAACCTGCAGCGTTTCGTACTGGCTGCCTACCAGCAGGTTGGCGAAGACGAATTCGCCAATCAGGAAAGAGAACGACAGCAGCACGGCAATCATTCCACCCTTGCGCAGGTTCGGCAGCACCACCAACAGCGCCGCTTTCCAGGTGCTGGCACCCAACAAATGGGCGGCGTCCATCAGGTCACGCAGGTTAATCGCCTGCATGTTGTTGCTGATAGCGCGGTAAATAAACGGCAGCGCAATCGAGAAATAGCAGCCGATCAGGATCCATGGCGTCCCCAGTAACGGCAGCGGATCGGCGGCGAACAGTTGCATCAACCCCACCGCCGATACCACCGGTGGCACGGCGAATGGCAGCAGGATCAGCACATTCATCACCGCATCCAGCTTGGGGAAATAGTAAGCAATCACAAACATCATCGGCAAAATCACCATCACCGCCAGCACCAGAGTGCCAAAGCAGATCAGCAGCGAGTGCCATAGCGCCAGCAGGAAGCGCGGATCGCGCCATAACGCCACCAGCCATTTCAGGGTAAAACCGTCCGGCACTATGGTCGCGCCCCATTGGGTGGCCAGCGCATAAATCAGCGTCGCCGCCAGCGGTAACAGCAGGATCAGCAGCAGCAAGCCGCTCACTACGCGGTGATAGCCGGTTTCAAAACGCGACATGGCCGCCCTCCGCAATATTATGAGCGTGCATTAAGGTAACTCCTGCGCAGCAGCCACTGATGAATCAGAGTGATAAATGCCATCATCGCCACCAGCAGCATCGCCAGCGCACTGGCCAGGTTAGGTTCGAGGGAGATATCCCCCGCCACCAGTGCCGAAATACGTATCGGGATCACGTTGAAATTGCCGGTGGTCAGCGCATAGACCGTGGCATAGGCACCCAACGCATTGGCCAACAGGATGACAAAGGTCCCCATCAGGGCCGGTGCCAGCACCGGCAGGCCGATATGCCGCCAATAGCGCCACGGGCTGGCACCGAGCAAGGATGCCGATTCGCGCCAGTCTTCACGCAGCGCATCAAACGCCGGGTACAGCAGCAGCACGCCGAGCGGGATCTGGAAGTAGGTGTAGAGCACGATCAGCCCGGTTTTGGAGTAAAGGTTAAAACTCTCCATCAGGCCGTACTTGCGCAGCAATAGCGTCAGGCAGCCGTTTAACCCCAGCAGGATGACAAAGGCGAATGCCAGCGGCACCCCGGCGAAGTTGCTGGTCATGTTGGTAAACGACATCACAAAGTCATGGAACCGCGTCTGACCCAGTTGACGCAGTGAGTAACTGCCCACCAAGGCGATCAACAATCCATAAACGCTCGACCAGAGGGAAATCTCCAGCGAGAACTGAAACGCCTGCAGATAGAACGGCGAGGTCAGCACATCAACATAGTTGGCCAGCCCCCAGCCGCTGCTCTGGCTGAAAAAGCTGCTGACCGCAATCCACACCAGTGGCGCGATTTGGAACGCACCAAACAGCAGGATGAACGGCAACAGGCACAAAGCGGCAATCCACTTGGCTTTCATTAATCACCCTTATGCCAACAGCGCACGGCAACGCGGCTTGTTGTGTGCCACCTGCAGCACTTCGCACAGCGTGCCGCACAGGTCGGTTTGTTGCGGGTCGGCATCGTTTTGGCTAAATGCACTGCCGAAGACAAACAGCGGTACCTGACGTTCTTCCGCCAGCACGCCGCCGTGGCTGCGATCGTCATTCATGCCGTGATCGGCGGTGACCATCACCTGATAGCCGTCCGCCAACCAATCAGCCAAATAGCGCGACAGCACGCCGTCGGCATTACGCGCCGAATTGCGGTATTGCGGCGAAGACAGGCCGAAGCGGTGCCCGGCATCATCAATATTCATCGGGTGGATCAGCAAGAAATCGGGCTGATGACGACGGCGTAGGCTTTCGGCATCGTCAAACAGATGGGAATCCGGGTAGCGGTCGTCGTAATAAAAATGGCCGTGCTGGATCGGCAGCTCGGTATCGTCGGTATGGCGATCGCGGGCGGCATCAAACGGGGTGCGGTTATACAGCTCACTGAACCAATAGTAGGCCGCCGCCGCGGTAGTCAGCCCTGCGGCACGCGCATAGTGAAACACGCTTTGCTGCTGCGATAGGCGTGATACCTGATTATGCACCACGCCGCTCTCCACCGGCGGCACGCCGGTGAGGATGCACTCATACAGCGGCCGGGAGAGCGAGGGTAGCTCGCTCTCCAGCTGATACAACCGCCCGCGCCCTGCCGCACATTCGGCCTGCAGGTAGCCCATAGCGTCATGCGCCACCTGATAGTTCAGACCGTCCAGCAGTACGAGGATCGTTTTCATAAAGGCTTAGCTCACTGCTGCATAAACATAATGACGTTTTCCTGCCACATACGCGGCAGCGTTTTGGCGCTTTGCTCCCAGGCCGCTGGATCGGCGATTGGGTGAGCGTTTTTATACTGTTCGGCCGGCAGCAGCTTGGCTTTGACATCGTCTGGCAGCGTCAGATGTTCGGCACGGATAGGGCGGGCATAGCCACGCGCCAGGTTGATCTGGCCGGCGTCGGAGAAGATGTATTCACGCGCCAGTTTGGCGGCATTCGGGTGCTTGGCGTATTTGTTGATGATAGTGGTGTAGCCGGAGGTGATTGAGCCGTCGGACGGGATCAGCACTTCAAAACGGGTTTTGTCGATCTGGTCACGGTAGTTAAGGCCGTTAAAGTCCCAGACTACGCCGACCTGCACTTCGCCTTTTTCCAGTGAGGCGATCACCGGGTTGCTCAGGCTCAGACGTCCGGCTTTCGCCAGCTTGCCGAAGAATTCCAGGCCCGGCTTCAGGTTCTTCTCATTGCCGCCCATGGCGTAAGTTGCCGCCAATACGCCGCTGGCCGCCTGCGAGGCGGTACCTACGTCACCGATAGTGACCTGATAAGTTCCTTTCAGCAGATCCTCCCAGCTATGCGGGACCTCTTTCACCTGTTGCTTGTTGATGATGAAAGCAATGGTGCCGGTATAGGCCAGCGCCCAATGACCGTCTTTGTCTTTCGCCCAGTCAGGCACCTGATCCCAGGTGGATGGCTTGTACGGCTGGGTCACCCCTTTTTGTACCGCGATCGGGCCGAATGCTGCGCCCACATCACCAATATCCGCCGTAGCGTTGCTCTTTTCGGCATCAAACTTGGCGATTTCCTGCGCCGAGCTCATGTCGGTATCGGCATGCTTCAGGCCGTACTTGCTCAATAGATCCTGCCAGGTGTCTTTCCAGTTGGCCCAACTGTCCGGCATACCGACGCTATTGACTTCCCCTTCCTTCTTGGCAGCCTGTGCCAGCGCCGCCAGATCGGAATCGGCAGCCCAGCTCGCTTGGCTGGACAGGATAATGGCACTGGTTAACACAGAAGCGCACAAACGTTTCATAACTGATGCTCCGGGTGGTAGTGTGGAAGTGGCTGGACTAGTCCAGCAAGAACCAAGCCAATCTAACGGACGAATGTGATAATTATATGTCAGTCTAAAAAAGCAGCATTTTTATTGCATTCGGGCGTCACCGGAGCTTGCGTTGGTCTACCTTTAGCGGGGCAAAGCGCACTCAATTGGGGCAACTGTGCATGAATGATGTACCGACCACGGTGGCGGCGATCTGCCGGACGCTAACCGCCCGCATCGCCGACGGGGAGTTCAACGCCGACGGCAAACTGCCTTCCGAGCGAGCCCTGAGCGAACAGTTTTCCACCACCCGCATTACGCTGCAGGAAGCTCTCGGCCAGTTGGAGGCGCAGGGAGTGATTTACCGTCAGGTCAGGCGGGGCTGGTTTATTTCGCCGCCACGGTTGGTGTACAACCCGTTGCAGCGCAGCCACTTCCACGCCATGGCGCAGCAGCAAGGGCGCGATGCCCATACCGAAGTGATCGACGCCACCACGCTGCCGCTGTACGGCAGCCTGTGCCAACGGCTGGACCTGCCTTCCGGTAGCGAGGTCTACCGCATTCGCCGGTTGCGATATATTGACGGGCGGGCAGTGCTGTATTGCGAGCACTACCTCAACCCGACCTACTTTGCCGGTATCCTGGATGCCGATTTGACGCAGTCGCTGACCGCACTGTACGCGGAACGCTACGGCATTCGTTATGGACGGGTACGTTTCGATATGCTGCCCACCCTGCTGCCGCAGGAAGCAGCCACCATGCTGAAAGTGACCTACGGCAGCCCGGCGCTGTTTATTACCCGGGTTAACCGCGATCAGCACGATCGGGTGATTGATTGTGATTTGGAATACTGGCGTTACGACGCGCTGCACATTGACGTAGAGGTGGTGGCGAATGACGCGGGGTAAAAAAGTGGGCCAACGTGTTGGCCCCTGCGGAGAAATTAGCCGGTAGGGGTGCCGCATGCTGCGCCCTCACTGATTTAGTCGGCGTCGTAGCCGAGGTTGGGTGCCAGCCAGCGTTCAACCTCACTGACGCTCATGTCCTTACGCGCCGCATAATCTTCCACCTGATCACGCTGGAGCTGCGCTACCGCAAAATACTTGCTTTGCGGATGGCTAAAGTACCAGCCGGACACTGCCGCTCCTGGCCACATGGCGAAGGATTCGGTCAACACCATACCGGTGTGGCGATTCACATCCAGCAGGCGCCAGATTTCCGCTTTCTCGGTGTGTTCCGGGCAAGCCGGATAGCCCGGTGCCGGGCGGATACCCTGATAGTTTTCGCGGATCAGCTCTTCGTTACTGAGGTTCTCTTCAGCCGCGAAGCCCCAGTGCAGCTTGCGCACCTGCTCGTGCAGATACTCGGCGAAAGCCTCCGCCAGGCGATCCGACAGCGCCTTCACCATGATTTTATTGTAATCATCGTGCTGTGCATCATAGGCCGCCGCCAGTTCATCCTCTTCCAGACCGCCGGTCACCGCAAAAGCGCCGAAGTAGTCGGCCTTGCCGCTGCTTTTCGGCGCGACAAAGTCCGCCAGGCAGTAGTTCGGGAAGTCGGTTTTTTCCGTCTGCTGGCGCAGGTGGCGGCTGACCACCAGCACCTCTTCGCGGTTTTCGTCGCGATACACCTCAATGTCGTCACCGACGCGGTTGGCCGGGAACAAGCCATACACGCCGCGCGGATTGAGGCTGCTGTTGGCGGCCAGCATGTCCAGCATCTGGTTGGCATCGGCGAACAGACGCTTGGCCTCTTCACCCACCACCTCGTCTTCCAGAATCCGTGGATATTTGCCTGCCAGCGACCAGGTCATAAAGAACGGTGTCCAGTCGATGTACTGCCGCAGCGTCTCGATGCCGGCCTCTACCGCATGTACCCCAAGCTGCTTCGGCACCGGCGGCTGGTAGTTTTCCCAATCCAGCGCCATGGCGTTATCGCGCGCTTTTTGCAGGCTGACCGGTGGGGTGCGCGGTTTTTTACGCGCATGCTGGATACGCACGGTTTCGTATTCTTTGCGGGTGCGCGCCACAAAATCGTCGCGCTGAGTATCGGACAGCAAGGCCGACACCACGCCCACGGTGCGTGAGGCATTTTGCACGTAGGTGGTCGAGCCGCTGTAGTTCTGTTCAATCTTCACCGCCGTATGCGCCTTGGAGGTGGTCGCCCCGCCAATCAGCAACGGCAGGGTAAAGCCCTGGCGCTCCATCTCTTTGGCCACGTTGACCATTTCATCCAGCGACGGAGTGATCAGCCCCGACAGGCCGATGATGTCCACGTTCTGCTCGCGTGCGGTTTTCAGGATTTTCTCCGTCGGCACCATCACGCCCAGATCGACGATTTCGTAGTTGTTGCACTGCAACACGACTCCGACGATGTTTTTGCCGATGTCATGCACGTCGCCCTTCACCGTCGCCAGCAGGATTTTGCCCGCCGTGGTGCCTTTCTGCTTGCTGGCCTCAATGTAAGGCTCCAGATAAGCCACCGCCTGCTTCATCACGCGGGCGGACTTCACCACTTGCGGCAGGAACATCTTGCCTTCGCCGAACAGGTCGCCGACGACGTTCATGCCCGCCATCAGCGGCCCTTCGATCACTTCGATCGGGCGTTCCGCCCGCTGCCGGGCCTCTTCGGTATCCAGCTCGATAAATTCAGTGATCCCTTTCACCAGCGAGTATTCCAGCCGCTTTTCGACCGGCCAGCCGCGCCATTCCGCCTGCTGTACTGCCACTTCATTATCTTTGCTACCACGGTATTTTTCCGCCAGGTCCAGTAGCCGCTCTGTACCGTCGTCGCGGCGGTTGAGGATCACATCTTCTACCGCATCGCGCAGTTCTGCCGTCAGATCATCGTAGATCGCAAGTTGCCCGGCATTAACGATCCCCATGTCCATGCCGTTGCGGATCGCGTGATAAAGAAACACCGCGTGGATCGCCTCGCGTACTGGATCGTTACCGCGGAATGAGAACGACACATTGGACACTCCACCGGAGATCATCGCATGCGGCAGGTGGGTTTTGATGTCGGCACAGGCTTCGATAAAGTCGACAGCGTAGTTGTTATGCTCTTCAATACCGGTAGCAACGGCAAATATATTCGGGTCAAAAATGATGTCTTCCGGCGGGAAGCCGACGCGCTCGGTCAGAATTTTATAGGCACGGCGACAAATCTCGAACTTGCGCTCGCGGGTATCAGCCTGGCCCACTTCGTCAAACGCCATCACCACTACCGCCGCACCGTAACGACGCACCAGTCTGGCGTGATGAATAAAGGCTTCTTCGCCCTCTTTCATCGAGATCGAGTTAACGATACCTTTGCCCTGGATGCACTTCAGCCCCTTTTCTATCACCGACCATTTGGAGGAGTCGATCATGATCGGCACACGGGCAATATCCGGCTCACCGGCGATCAGGTTGAGGAAGCGCACCATCGCCGCTTCGGCGTCGAGCATCCCCTCATCCATGTTGATATCGATAATCTGTGCGCCGCTTTCCACCTGCTGACGGGCAACGTCCAGTGCTTCGCTGTATTTCTCTTCTTTGATCAGCCGCTTAAAACGGGCGGAGCCGGTGACGTTGGTGCGCTCGCCGACGTTGACGAACAGCGTTTTGGCGTCGATATTCAACGGCTCAAGGCCGGCCAGGCGACAGGCTACCGGGATCTCCGGTAGTTGGCGCGGTGGTACGCCCGCCACGGCCTTGACCATCGCGGCAATGTGTTCCGGCGTGGTACCGCAGCAACCACCGATAATATTCAGGAAGCCGGCCTGCGCCCACTCGCCGACCTGTTTCGCCATCTCTTGCGCGTCCAGATCGTATTCGCCGAAGGCGTTGGGCAACCCGGCGTTGGGATGAGCGGTGACGTAACTTTCCGAGATACGCGACAGCTCAGCAACGTATTGGCGCAGCTCGTCCGGGCCCAGCGCACAGTTCAGGCCAAAGCTCAGCGGTTTGACGTGGCGCATCGAGTTATAGAAGGCTTCGGTGGTCTGGCCCGACAGGGTACGACCAGAGGCGTCGGTAATGGTGCCGGAAATCATGATCGGCAGCGCCACGCCCAGGGCTTCAAATTCGGTTTCCACCGCAAAAGCGGCGGCTTTGGCGTTCAGGGTATCGAAGATGGTTTCGATCATGATCAGATCGACGCCACCTTCCACCAGCGCGCGCGTTGATTCGCGGTAGGCTTCCACCAGCTCATCGAAAGAAACATTACGGAACGCCGGATCGTTGACGTTCGGTGAAATAGAGGCGGTACGGTTGGTCGGGCCCAGTACTCCGGCCACATAACGTGGCTTTTCTGGCGTGCGTGCGGTCCATTCATCGGCACAGGTACGCGCCAGGCAGGCGGCCTGATAGTTAATCTCGGCGGACAGCGACTCCATATGGTAGTCGGCCATGGCGATGGACGTGGAGTTGAAGGTATTGGTTTCGAGAATGTCGGCCCCCGCTTCCAGGTAGCCGTAGTGAATGGCGGTGATCACTTCTGGTTTGGTTAACACCAGCAGGTCATTATTGCCTTTCAGATCGCTCCGCCAGTCGGCAAAACGCTCGCCACGAAAGTCACTTTCTTCCAGACGATAGCTCTGGATCATGGTGCCCATGCCGCCGTCCAACACTAAAATTCGCTGCGCTAACTGCCGGCGCAGTTGTTCTACTCGATTTGTCACTGTAGCCCCTTCAATTACCGATCCAGCCCATCGCTCAATTGCTGCAAAAACCAACGAGCCATCCTAGCACAGGTGCAATGGCAAAGGGGTGAGCGCTAATTGAGAGTTTTTCAGGTTGCCGAGCAACAGATCCGATGAGCTGACTGGCGGCTTGCAATTCACACGTAAAAAACGAAAATGAATTCCATCATACGGAAAAAGGAACATGAATTATGGTCACCCCTGCTCCTGCCAAACGTGGCAAAAAGCCCCGTACTGCATCCCCGACCGCCAGTGCGGCGACCGGTCAGGTACAGTCGCTGACCCGTGGTCTGAAATTATTGGAATACATTGCCGAAGCCCAGGGCAATGTCGCGCTAACCGATCTGGCCCAACAGGCCGGCTTGCCGAATTCCACCACCCACCGCCTGCTCACCACCATGCAACAGCAAGGGTTCGTACGGCAGGTGGGCGATTTGGGCCTGTGGACCATCGGTTCACACGCCTTTGTGGTCGGCAGCAGCTTTTTGCAGAGTCGTAATCTTTTGGCGATGGTGCACCCAACGCTGCGTCGCCTGATGGAAGAGTCCGGCGAGACGGTTAATCTGGCGGTGCTGGATACCAGCGAGTATCAGGCCATTATTATCGATCAGGTACAGTGCACCGCGTTAATGCGCATGTCGGCACCGATCGGCGGTAAACTGCCGATGCACGCTTCCGGCGCGGGGAAAGCCTTTCTTTCCACCCTGCCGGATGAGCAGGTCACCAAACTGCTGCATAAAAAGGGCATGCAAACCTACACCCAACATACCCTGACGCCGCACAACCTGAAAGAAGGGCTGGCGCAAATTCGCAAGCAGGGCTTTTCCTTTGACGACGAAGAACATGCGCTCGGCCTGCGCTGCGTAGCAGCCTGCATCTTCGACGAGCACCGTGAAGCTTTCGCCGCCATCTCCATCTCCGGTCCGGTGTCTCGTATCACCGACAACCGCGTGACTGAGCTGGGCGCGCTGGTGATCCATGCGGCGAAAGAGATCAGCCTGGAATATGGCGGCGTGCGTTAAACATAGCCCTCTCTGGGGTGCAATTTCTGCGCCCCGGCCTGTTTCGCCCTCTGCTGTTGTCAGCGTGTAAAATGCTGTGCCGATCCTGTTTCCCTCCCCCAATAAAAACTTGAAGCCGATCACAGTTACCGATCCTGCCTGCGAAAGCCCATTGCAACCGGTGAAACTTCCTCCGACAATGTTACCGATAACATGTTACCGGTAACATATCAATTTAAAGCCTGTGACGCCACCCGGTGTTTTGGAGCCAAACCATGAGCAAGAATCAAAATCGTATTTACGTTGTGATGGGTGTGTCCGGCAGCGGCAAGTCCGCTGTCGCCGCCGCCGCCGCTCGCCAACTGTCCGCTAACTTTCTCGACGGCGATTTTCTGCATCCGCGCAGTAATATCCTGAAGATGGCCTCCGGCGCAGCACTGAACGACGAAGATCGCGCCCCGTGGTTGGCCGCGCTCAACAATGCCGCTTTCGCCATGCAGCGGACCAACAGCGTGTCGCTCATCGTCTGCTCCGCGCTAAAAAAACATTACCGCGACCGTCTCCGTACTGGCAACGATAACCTGTCGTTCATCTATCTGCATGGCGACTTCTCGGTTATCGAGTCTCGCCTGGCGGCACGCAACGGTCACTTCTTCAAACCGCAAATGCTGATCACCCAGTTTGCCACTCTGGAACAACCGGGTGCTGACGAACCCGATGTGATAGCGGTCGACATCAACCAACCGTTGGCAGCAGTGATCGCCGATACCGTACGCCATATTCAGAGCTCCCTGCCGCAGGATGTGTGCGCGTGAACACTCTGATGTTGGCTGGTACCGCAGCAGGCTCGGCTTTACTGTTGTGATTCCTGGTCATGAGGGCACGCCTGCACGCTTTTGTCGCACTGAAGTTGGTATTCATCGTCACCGACATCTTCTCCGACACGCTGCAAGTTCACATTACCAACACCGTGTAAAAAAGCATGAGCTTCCTGTCAGGCTTGGTAACGCTGGGTGAGGCGCTGCTCAGCCTCGACGTTCTCGGTCTGCTCGCTTTCACGGTATTTTAAGCCCTAAATCGCCCCGCTCTTGCACACCAGGGTTGCAATTCATCACCGGGGGCACCGCCACAGGCGGCAACAATAACAATAGCAATGTGAGGAAGGCATGATTAATCCCACCCTATCCCGTGTCACACAACGCATCATCGACCGTTCCAAATCGAGCCGCGCCACCTATCTGGCGCGCATCGAAGCGGCCCGTTCCCAAACCGTACACCGCGCGCAATTGGCCTGTGGCAACCTTGCCCACGGCTTCGCTGCCTGCCAGCCGGATGACAAAACTGCGCTGAAGAATATGGTGCGCAGCGATATCGCCATCATTACCGCTTATAACGACATGTTGTCTGCCCACCAGCCCTACGAAAACTACCCACAAAAGCTGAAACAGGCACTGCACGCGGTAGGGGCTGTCGGCCAAGTGGCTGGCGGCGTCCCGGCGATGTGCGACGGTGTGACTCAAGGGCAGGACGGCATGGAGCTGTCGCTGATGAGTCGTGACGTGATCGCCATGTCGTCCGCCATCGGCCTGTCGCACAATATGTTCGACGGCGCGTTGTTCCTCGGCATCTGCGACAAAATCGTGCCGGGACTGGTGATGTCCGCCCTGTCCTTCGGCCATTTACCGGCGCTGTTTGTCCCCGCCGGCCCGATGAGCAGCGGCTTGCCGAACAAAGAGAAAGTCCGGGTGCGCCAACTGTATGCCGAAGGCAAGGCCGACCGTCTGGCACTGCTGGAGGCCGAGGCCGCCTCCTACCATGGCATCGGCACCTGCACCTTCTACGGCACCGCCAACACCAACCAAATGGTGATGGAAGTGATGGGGCTGCACCTGCCGGGGGCCTCTTTCGTCCACCCTGATACACCGCTGCGCGATGCATTGACCGACGCGGCCGCACGTCAGGTCACTCGCCTGACCGAAACCGCCGGTAACTATCTGCCGATCGGCCGACTGGTGGATGAGAAGGTGGTGGTGAACGGTATCGTTGCGCTGTTGGCTACCGGTGGCTCCACCAATCTGACCATGCACATGGTGGCAATGGCGCGCGCCGCCGGCATCATTATCAACTGGGATGACTTCTCCGAACTATCGGACGCGGTGCCATTGTTATGCCGCATCTACCCGAACGGCCCGGCGGATATCAACCAATTCCAGGCCTCGGGCGGCGTAGCCCTGGTGGTGCGCGAACTGTTGAAACACGGGCTGCTGCACGAAGACGTACATACCGTGGCCGGTTTTGGCCTGACCCGCTACACCCAGGAACCCTGGCTGGATAATGGTCAACTTGCCTGGCGTGAGGGCACGGAAGTGTCTCTCGACGCCAAAGTTATCGCCAGCGTGGCCGAGCCTTTCGAGCACCACGGCGGTACCAAGGTGCTGGCCGGTAATCTCGGCCGGGCGGTAATGAAAACCTCGGCTGTCCCCGCCGAAAACCAGATTATCGAAGCGCCGGCGGTGGTATTTGAAAGTCAGCATGACATCGTTCCGGCGTTTGAAGCCGGCAAACTGGATCGCGATTGTGTGGTGGTGGTGCGCTTCCAAGGGCCACAGGCCAATGGCATGCCAGAACTGCACAAACTGATGCCGCCGCTGGGCGTATTGATGGACCGTGGCTTTAAAGTGGCCCTGGTAACCGATGGCCGTCTGTCCGGCGCTTCCGGCAAGGTTCCGTCCGCCATTCACGTGACCCCGGAAGCCTACACCGGTGGCATGCTGGCCAAGGTGCAAAACGACGACCTGATCCGCGTGAACGGCCGCACCGGCGAGCTGGCATTGTTGGTCGATGCCGACCTGCTGGCCCAGCGCGCACCTTATCAACCTGACCTGAGCGCAGAACATATCGGCTGTGGCCGTGAACTGTTCGGCGCCTTGCGCAGCCAGCTTTCCGGTGCCGAACAGGGTGCCTGCTGCATTAAATTTTAACCGAAAGCATGGCCACACAGCCTGACGGCGGCGGCCATAACTGGAGAAAAACGTTAATGAACAATTGGAAGACAAGCGCAGAGCAGATCCTGATGGCCGGACCTGTGGTCCCGGTGATCGTCATCAGCAAACTGGAACATGCGGTACCGTTGGCGAAAGCCCTGGTCGCCGGTGGCGTGCGGGTATTGGAAGTGACGCTGCGCACCGCCTGCGCGATGGACGCGATCCGTGCGATTGCCAAAGAAGTGCCGGACGCAATTATCGGTGCCGGTACCGTCATTAATCCACAGCAACTGCAGGAAGTGACCGACGCCGGCGCACAGTTCGCCATCAGCCCAGGCCTGACCGCCGATCTGCTGAAAGCGGCCACTACCGGGTCTATTCCGTTAATTCCCGGTATTTGTACCGTGTCGGAACTGATGCTGGGGATGGATCACGGCCTGCGCGAGTTTAAATTCTTCCCAGCGGAAGCCAACGGTGGCGTGAAAGCGCTGCAGGCCATCAGTGGCCCGTTCCCGCAGGTACGCTTCTGCCCAACCGGCGGCATCTCACCGAACAACTACCGTGACTATCTGGCACTGAAAAGCGTGCTGTGCATCGGCGGCTCCTGGCTGGTACCGGCAGATGCACTGGAAAGCGGTGACTACGCACGCATCACCGAATTGGCGCGCGCCGCCGTTGCGGGTGCAAAAGCGTAATCTTGTCGGGCGCGGTAATCAACCGCGCCCTTATGCAGTCGCCGATGTCGCGGGCAGCGCCGCACCACTACGCTGGCTGAAACGCCGCTTTTTGCGGTAAGCAAACACGTCTTCCACATGCCCATCGCGGATGCGCTGTTGCAACCCGCGCCAGTAATCGGCCTCGAACAGGTCACGATGCATCTCTTCAAACACCTGCCGAATGCGCCGATCGCCACACAGGAAATGCCTGAACTCCTCCGGGAATACATCATTGGGTGACACGCTGTACCAGGGTTCGCTGGCCAACTCGTCTTCCGGATAGCGCGGTGGTGGAATATCGCGGAAGTTGACCTCGGTCATGTAGCAAATCTCATCGTAGTCATAGAACACCACCCGCCCGTGCCGGGTCACACCAAAATTTTTGAACAGCATATCGCCGGGGAAAATATTGGCGGCGGCCAGCTGCTTGATGGCATTACCGTATTCTTCTATCGCATCGCGCATCTGCTGTTCATCGGCCTGCTCCAGATATAGATTCAGCGGCGTCATGCGTCGTTCCATATACAGATGCTTGATCGCGATGCGATCGCCCAGATCCTCCAGTTTGTCCGGCACCTCCCGCTGCAGTTCCGCCAGCAGCTCGGGACTGAGTCGCGCCTTGTCGACGACAAAGTTTTCGTACTCCTGGGTATCCGCCATGCGCCCTACGCGGTCGTGTTCTTTCACCAGTTGGTAGCAGGCCATCACCTGCGCCTGCGTCACCTCTTTTTGTGGCGCAAACTCATCCTTGATCACCTTGAATACCCGATCGAAAGAAGGCAGGGTAAACACCAGCATCACCATGCCCTTCACCCCCGGCGCGATGATGAACTGCTCCTGCGAGCCACTCATAAACGTCAGGTACTCACGGTAACATTCTGTTTTTCCATGCTTCTGGCAACCAATCGCCATATACAGCTCGGCGGTGGTTTTGCCCGGCAGTATTTCACGCAGCCACTCGACCAATGCCGCCGGCAGGGGCGCGTAAACCATAAAATAGGAGCGGGCGAAGCCGAATACGATGCTGGCCTCAGCCTTGCTGGTCAGGCAGGTATCAATAAACAAGGCGCCGGAATCACTGTGATGGATCGGCAGCAGGAAAGGATAGACCCGGCCTGTCACTCGCAATTTCCCCACCAACCAGGCCGCCTTGTTGCGGTAAAACAGCTCATTGGCGATCTGGAACGTCGCGCCGGCCAATTGCTGCGCGCTAAAACTCTGCTGCAAGGCCAGCGTGATGTAATCAATATCGCGCGATAAATTTTCCCATGGCAACCGCAGAGGCAAGTCGGTCAGCAGGTTGTACAGCATTGCCGAGACGTCACCGTTGGCGGTGAAATCGCGTGATAGTGGACGTGGGATATCACGAAAGCGCCCTTCTGGCTGGGAGCTGAAAACAAACAGTTTTTCCGGCGTCAGATCGCGATGCCTAAACAGCCGACAGTAGACCGAATTGAAGAAGCTTTCGGCAATCTCAAAACGTGGGTACTCCGGCAGCAGATCGGTATACACCGCCTTCACCCGGCTGGGGAAGTCTGCATCAAAATACTGTTGCCCGGTGATGCACTTCAGTTGCTCCACCACCAAGCCGACGTGATGATCGTACAGGTGGATTCGTTTTTTCATTGCCTGCTGTACTGCCGGCCAGTCCGCCCGCTCAAAACGCTGCTGCGCACCGGCGGTCACCTCCAGAAAGCGGCCGTACTGTGCATCAAAGCCCTGCAAGATCGTCTGCGCAATCAACAGCTCCAGTTTTGCCGCCATCCTTACCTCCCGCCAGAAAATAGAGCCTGCATAAGCAGGCCGAGACTGCTGACAAAGTCCACTGCGGTTAAAAGTTCTGATCTGAGAGCGAATAAAAACAAAGGATTATATCTTCTGATTTACCCCAAACACCCGAAAACCACGTTTTTCGGGTGTTTGTCATCAATCTGGCCCTGGTTTACGCGTGGCAGTATCAGAACTGCTGTTCTTCCGTAGAACCGGTCAATGCCGTCACTGAGGAGGCTCCGCCCTGAATAATGGTGGTTACCTTGTCGAAGTAACCGGTACCCACTTCCTGTTGGTGTGAGGCAAAGGTATAACCGCGAGCCACGGCGTCGAATTCCGGCTGCTGTACTTTTTCGACGTAGTGCTTCATGCCCTCACCCTGTGCATAGGCGTGTGCCAGGTCAAACATGTTGAACCACATGCTGTGGATGCCCGCCAGCGTGATGAACTGGTACTTGTAACCCATCGCCGACAGCTCTTCCTGGAAGCGAGCAATCGTCTGGTCGTCCAGGTTCTTTTTCCAGTTGAATGACGGCGAGCAGTTGTACGCCAGCAGTTTGCCCGGGAATTTGGCATGGATTGCATCGGCAAAGCGCTTAGCTGCCTGCAAATCCGGGGTGGAAGTTTCACACCACACCAGGTCAGCATATGGGCAATAGGCCAGTCCACGGCTGATCGCCTGCTCAACACCGGCGTGGGTGCGGAAGAAACCTTCGGCAGTGCGTTCACCGGACACAAATTCGCGATCGTACGGGTCGCAGTCAGAAGTCAGCAAATCGGCAGCATCAGCGTCAGTACGCGCAATAACCAGCGTCGGCACGCCGAGCACATCGGCTGCCAGACGTGCAGCAACCAATTTCTGGATCGCTTCCTGGGTCGGCACCAGCACTTTGCCACCCATATGACCGCATTTTTTCACCGCCGCCAGTTGGTCTTCGAAGTGCACCCCGGCAGCACCGGCTTCAATCATCGCCTTCATCAGTTCGAAGGCATTCAGCACGCCACCAAACCCGGCTTCGGCATCGGCGACGATCGGCAGGAAGTAGTCGGTGTAGCCTTTGCTGCCCGGTTCAATTTTGTTGGCCCACTGGATCTGATCGGCACGGCGGAAAGTATTGTTGATACGCTCAACCACACCCGGTACAGAGTCAACCGGGTACAGCGACTGGTCCGGGTACATCGCAGACGCCGTGTTGGCATCCGCCGCCACCTGCCAGCCAGACAGATAAATTGCCTCGACACCCGCCTTGGCCTGCTGCAACGCCTGGCCGCCGGTCAGCGCCCCCAGGCTGTTGACGTAGCCTTTGCGTGATTTACCGTGCAGCAGTTCCCACAGCTTGGCGGCACCGTTCTGTGCCAGAGTGCAAACCGGGTTAACCGAACCGCGCAGGTTGATGACGTCTTCCGCGCTGTACGGGCGGGTGATACCTTCCCAGCGATCTGATTTCCATTCCTGTTCCAGTTGTTGAATCTGTTGAGCACGAGAGGTAGACATAATTTTTATCCTTTTCAATAATGTAGGGTTAATGGTCAGGAACGGATTCAGGCCAGCAGCTCATAGCCAGGTAAAGTCAGGAAATCGATCAACTCATCTGAAACAGTGATTTTCTCCATCAGACGAGCGGCCTCGGTAAAGCGCCCATGACTAAAACGTTGCTCACCGAGCTCTTCTTGAATAACGAGAACTTCTTCGGCAAGCATTTGACGGAACAGTGCTTTAGTGACTAATTGCCCATTGCTGAGAGATTTTTCATGATGGATCCATTGCCAGATTGAGGTACGGGAAATTTCTGCCGTTGCCGCATCTTCCATCAGACCGTAAATCGGTACGCAGCCATTGCCAGAGATCCAGGCCTCGATGTATTGCACCGCCACGCGAATGTTGGCGCGCATGCCAGCTTCCGTCCGCTCGCCGTCGCACGGTTCCAGCAGTTGCGCAGCGCTGATCGGCGCATCGTTTTCACGCAGCACTTCCAGCTGGTTGCGGCGCTCACCGAGCACCCGGCTGAACACCTCCATCACGGTATCTGCCAGCCCCGGATGCGCCACCCAAGTGCCGTCATGACCATTATTGGCCTCCAGCTCTTTATCCGCCCGCACCTTGTTCAGCACCCAGGCATTCTTCTCTGCATCTTTGCTCGGGATAAACGCCGCCATACCGCCCATGGCAAAGGCACCGCGCTTGTGGCAGGTCTTGATCAGCAACCGGGAATAGGCGCTGAGGAATGACTTGTCCATGGTGACCGACTGACGATCCGGCAATACCCGGTCAGCATGGTTTTTCAGCGTCTTGATGTAGCTGAAGATGTAATCCCAACGGCCGCAATTCAGACCGACGATATGATCGCGCAGGTGGTAGAGGATCTCGTCCATCTGGAATACTGCCGGCAGCGTTTCAATCAGCACCGTGGCTTTGATCGTGCCGCGTGGCAGAGAGAAACGATCTTCGGCAAAGCTGAAGACTTCGCTCCACCAGGCCGCTTCCTGCCAGGACTGGGTTTTAGGCAGGTAGAAATAAGGGCCGCTGCCTTTAGCCAGCAGTTGACGATAGTTATGGAAGAAATACAGCGCAAAATCGAACAGGCCACCGGGGATCGCTTCCCCCTGCCACTGCACGTGTTTTTCCGGCAAATGCAGGCCGCGTACGCGCGCAATCAACACCGCCGGGTTCGGTTTTAACTGATAAATCTTGCCGGCTTCATTGGTGTAAGAAATGGTGCCGTTCACCGCGTCATGCAGGTTGATTTGGCCGTCGATGACTTTGTCCCAGCTCGGCGCCAGTGAGTCTTCGAAGTCAGCCATAAACACCTTCACATTAGCGTTCAGGGCGTTGATGACCATCTTGCGTTCAACAGGGCCAGTAATTTCCACGCGGCGATCACGCAGATCATCAGGAATACCACGAACTTTCCATTCACCGTTACGAATGGAACTGGTTTCCGAAATAAAATCAGGAAGCTCTCCTTGATCGATCTTCTGCTGCCAGCAGACACGCGCAGCCAACAGTTTGTTGCGCTGTGGAGTAAATTTACTCACCAATTCCACCAGGAATTCGACTGCGTCATCCGTCAACACCTGCCGTTCAGCAGCGCTAAAACCCTGCGTAAACGTTAATTCCGTGCCTACTATCTGTTGCGTCATTGTCTTGCTCCTTCCTATCGTTGCGCACCGCCGTTGCCATTCAGCCGGCGCATCTTCATCAGAAATCAGTGCGGATCAGGGCATATAAAAACGATCCCTAACTGGTCAGATCTCTTCTCTCTGAATCTAAGAATACTCAACTAAAAATAAAAATCAAAAACCATTTCCATTTTATTATAAAATATTTTATTAACCTTTTATTATCAATTAGTTAATAATCATAACAACAGACACTGTTAAGGAAACCGGTTCCACAGTAGCGTTGAAATTAATTTAAGTCTTTGTAAGAAAATGGTTTTTACTATAGAAAGTGTGAAATGAGGAAGACAGGTGGGGGAAGAGATGACGTCGGCGGCCTCGATTCAGCCGCCGATTAGGGTAAAAAGGATTACTCGAGGGTTGGGTTCATATGGCGCAGATCGTACGGCGTGATCTGGTAAACATAGTAGTTGAGCCAGTTGGCAAACAGCAGATGGCCATGGCTTCGCCAGGAGGCTTTGGGTGTGAGTTCGGGATTATCATCGGGGAAGTAATTCAGCGGTACCACAGGATTAAGACCTGCATCGTTATCGCGACTATACTCGCCAGCTAACGTTAGCGCATCATACTCCGGGTGTCCGGTCACAAACGCCAGCCGCTTGTCCTTACTGGCGAACAAATAGGCCCCGGTTTGCTCTGATTCAGCCAGGATATCCAGATCCGTATACTGACGGATAATTTCTGTCGGGAAGTCCGCATAGCGTGAATGCGGAGCCAGGAAGGTATCATCAAAGCCACGGGTCAGCAGCGTATGCTGTTGCAGTGTTTGATGCTGATAAACCCCCGACAGTTTCACTTCACGCGTCATCTTCGGAATACCATACAGAATGTTCAATGCCGCCTGCACCGCCCAGCATACAAACAGTGTGGAGGTGACGTGATTCTTGGCCCAGTCGATGACACGCTCAATCTGCGGCCAGTAGGCAACGTCACAGAAATCAACCAACCCTAGCGGTGCACCAGTGACAATCAATCCGTCGAAGTTCTCATCCTGAATATCTTCAAAATCACAGTAGAAGTTGTTCAGATGCTCCGCCGGCGTATTCTTCGACTCACGGCTATCGATACGCAACAGTTGGATGTCAATTTGCAGAGAAGAGTTGGAAAGCAGGCGTAAAAACTGATTTTCCGTCTCGATTTTCTTGGGCATCAGGTTAAGGATAAGCACTTTCAACGGCCTGATTTCCTGTGTTTTTGCCCGAGAGGATGTCATCACAAAGACATTCTCGTTGCGCAAAAAACTAACCGCAGGTAACTCATCAGGAACACGAATCGGCATTACTTAATCCTCATATATCCGCTTAAACGTTTAGACATCCAGATGCCCGAAGATAGCGTTTTTTTAGCAAGATGTCGAGTGTTCAACCGGAAGGTGAAAATGTTTCATTGCCTTGGCATAGACAGGATTTATACGTTTTAGGAAAGCACAAAGCAAAAAGCCCCATGCTTTCGCATGAGGCTTCTTACTTTTTTTGATGCTTGGCAGTGTCCTACTCTCGCATGGGGAGACCCCACACTACCATCGGCGCTAC